>CAIMMA010000314.1 GCA_903842475.1 uncultured bacterium | reverse complement strand
GTACCAGCGCCAATGACGCGTTGGTCAAGGCAACCTCGAGTTACGGCCGCTTCGCTGAGGCAGCCCGGACCATCAACCCACGGCACGAGTAAGGAGGCGGATCATGGCGCTATTTGAAGGATACGAACGCAGGATAGAAAAGATCAACGGAGTGCTCCAACAATACGGCCTGGCTTCCCTGGAGGAGGCCCGGGCCCAGTGCGAGGCCAAGGGCGTCGATGTGTACGGCATCGTCAGAAGCATCCAGCCCATCTGTTTTGAGAACGCGTGCTGGGCGTATATTCTGGGAGCCGCTCTTGCCTTGCAAAAGGGCGAGGTCCTGGCCGTGGATATTGCCCGAACCCTGGGGGAAGGTCTCCAGGCCTTTTGTATCCCCGGCTCTGTCGCCGAGGATCGCAAAGTGGGGATTGGCCACGGCAATCTGGCTTCCATGCTGCTCTCAGAGGAGACCAAATGCTTCGCCTTCCTGGCCGGACATGAATCCTTTGCCGCAGCCGAGGGTGCAATCGGCTTGGCCAGATCAGCCAACAGGGCCCGCACCGAACCGCTTCGGGTGATTCTCAACGGTTTGGGCAAGGATGCGGCCCAGATCATCTCCCGGATCAACGGTTTTACCTATGTGCAGACCAAATTCGATTACCATGCCGGCACCCTGGCCATTGTCCGCGAGGTCGCCTACTCAAAAGGTGAAAAAGGCAAGGTGCGCTGCTATGGCGCCGATGAGGTCCGCGAAGGGGTGGCCATCAACCATCATGAGGGCGTGGATGTTTCCATCACCGGCAACTCCACCAATCCGACCCGTTTCCAGCATCCAGTGGCCGGTACCTACAAGAAAGAATGCCAGGAACAGGGGAAGAAGTACTTCTCCGTCGCTTCCGGGGGCGGTACCGGTCGAACCCTGCATCCCGACAATATGGGCTCCGGGCCTGCTTCCTACGGCATGACCGATACCATGGGGAGAATGCACTCCGACGCGCAGTTTGCCGGCTCTTCTTCAGTGCCGGCGCATGTGGAGATGATGGGCCTCATTGGTATGGGCAACAATCCCATGGTGGGGGCATCGGTTGCGGTGGCCGTGGCCCTGACCGGTGTCTGTGGGTAAGCGATACCGAATCGGCTGGGGAATGCAACGCGACGAACGCGATTTGCTCATAAGCATGTAATGGGCCGGAACGACCGTTGTTCTTTACAGGAGTACTGCAGGAATGATCACGGGCTACAAATGGTTGTTAGTCATGTTGGGCGGCAGTTTGGGTGCTGCCAGCCGTTACGGGATTGGCTTGCTGACCGCCAGGCTCTGGGGAACCAATTTTCCCTATGGCACGATGGTGGTTAACCTGGCTGGATGCTTCCTTATCGGGTTGCTGTTCGCCTTGGCGGACCGTAGCCGTTTGCTGACGCCTGACATGCGGTTGCTCCTCATTACCGGCTATCTGGGCGCCTTGACCACCTTTTCCTCCTTTACTCTGGAAACCGTCAATGCCGGTCGTGCCGGCCTAACATTGCAGCCTCTGGCCAATATCCTGATCAATAATCTGGGTGGGTTATCTCTCACCTATTTGGGATTGCGGTTGGGCGGGCTGAGATAGAGAAGACGATGCTGCACTATCAAGCGATTGAAATTTTTACCAATGAGGATGCTCGCTATCGGAGTAAACCGGTGGCCGATGCCGTTGTTCAATATATTCGGGATGTAAAGATTGCGGCGCGGTGCATCGTTACCCGCGGTGTTGCCGGTTGTTACGAAAGCGGTGAGGTCGCCACGGGGAGAGTGGAGGTGCTTTCCTTCAACCTGCCGATCCGCATTTACATCGTGCTGCCGGCAGCTGCAACCGAACAGGTGCTGGCCGGGTTGGAAGAACGGGTCGCTGATGGCATTATTGCCCTCCATGACCTCAAGGTGGTCAGCCATAAAGCTGCGAATACCTTCTTTCCACGACAGCTCACGGTGCGTGATGTCATGACCCCCGATCCCCAATACGTCACCGCCGAAAGTCCCTTAAGCGATGCCGCCCGGCTGCTGCTTTCCTCGATTTTTACCGGATTGCCGGTCGTGGACCCGCAGGGCCGGCCTGTTGGCGTGATCACCCAGGGCGATTTGCTTGCCAGAGGCGGCCTGCCGCTGCGGCTCGGCCTGCTGGCGGTCAGCGAACAGGATGGACTCGAAGCAATCATGAGCGCGCTGGCCCATAAGCGTGTGGCGGAGAGTATGAACACGCCGGCGGTGACCGTCGCCGCGGATCGGCCGTTGACCGAGGCGGTCGAGCTCATGCTGGCAAAAGAGCTGAAGCGTCTGCCGGTGGTGGATACAGGCGGTCGCCTGGTTGGGATGCTGTCGCGTTTGGATATCTTCAAAACCGTTATGCGCGAAGCTCCCGATTGGGACGCCTTCCGGGCCCAGGATATTGAAGTGCATAATTTGCGGATAGTGGCTGATATTCTCCGCCGCGATACCCGGACCGTCCTTGCTGACACCACCATCGATAAGGTGATCCGGATCATTGACGGCAACGATATCCAGCGGGTGGCCGTGGTCAACGCCGAAGGCAAACTCCTTGGCATGATAGCAGATAGCGATTTGCTGCACTATTTCAAGCCCGATCAGGAGGGGCTGCGCTACCTGTTTGCCAAGATAACCCAACCCTTCCGGCCGGGTTCGGCGCCGGATCTTGCAACCCGTCTGGCGCAGACCACGGCCAGTGAGGTCATGCACACGGATATGCTTACCGTCCCGGAAGGCATGCTGATTGAGGAAGCCATTCGCCTGATGACCGAAAAAAGTCTCAAGCGGCTGCCGGTGGTGGACGACAGCGGCTGTTTCAAGGGGATGATCAGCCGCGATTCGCTGCTCCGCACCGGTTTCGGGCAAGCGAGCTGAACAGGGGCGCAGCCTTCCGCCCCTGTTTCCCACCTCGTTTTTCTATCGTTTAGAAGCCGACCAGATCGTCAACCGGAAGGGCGAGTTTGTCGTCTGTTCCTGTTATTTGTTTGAGCGTTTTCTCGATGAGTTCGACATTGTTGTCAAAACCGCCGTGGGAGGCGTTTTCGGTCTTCTGTGGTAAGGCGCTGTCGCCGCTTGTTCGTCGGGTGACGATTTTCTCCTCCTTGTGGATGGTCAGGCGATTCTTCAGCTTGCTTGTTTCGACGGCATTGCGCCAGTTGGCAAGTGCTTCGGCGGCGTTTGACGAGCCGTCCCATGCCGAATATTGGGGGTTAAAGACCTGCTCCAGGCCGAGAATGGGCATGCGCAGATCAGCCTCCAGGGCGTTGGACACAAAATACAGCAGGGACTTCTGATACACAAAAGCCACGTTGTCGTTCCGCTCGCATTGATCATCCAGGATGTCGAGGTGCAATTTGTTCATGATCTCGACTTGCGGTGCATAGTGCCGGTTGGCAAAGGCGACGGTGCACGCCGGTGCGTACAGGTGAATGGACTTGACCGTGGTGGTTAGATCTTTTTGTGCCAGATTGCCAAGCAATCTGCCGAGTACAATGGAACCGGCGGAATGTCCCATGAGGTGCAGTTCGAATTGGTCGCCCCAACTGCTCGCCAGCGACCGAAGAGCGTCGGTCAATAGGTCGCCGCCGCGTCCGCTTTCGGCGGCGAGTTCGGCATTTTCTTTCATTTCGCTCCAGAGCGGGCGGGCGAATGGGCGGCCGATGGTTTTTTCCACGACGGGATCGGTGATTTGGTCGGTTAACCAGTTGCCGACGGCCCCGGCCCGGCTCGCTGCGCCGGAGGTGACTTTTTCCGAAAGAATGTTGCCGATGGATTCGAGCAGACCGCTTTTCCACACCAGAAACAACGGGTAGCAGCCGTTCCCCAGGAAATAGCGTCCCATAACCTGGGCGCGTTTGATGGCGTCGCCTTCACTGTTGAGGCCGCCATGGGCATAGATCACCAGCCGTTTTTTCTGGTGAGCAGTCTGCCGGAACCAGGTGTCCGGCAATACGCACGCCTGATTCTGCAAAGTACGGGTTACTCCGTCTAGTTTGTCGAAGCGATTGACCCGCCCGTTGTTGCCGAGCACGATACTGTGCTGATAGGCTGTGCTCTCGTCCCACCAATTGCCATGGGCAGCGGCGGCCGCCGCCTCCTTTCCGGTTTTGACCCCGGTGGTGAGGCGACCCGAAACCACCCCGGGCACGCCCATCCCGGCCACCCATACGTCCATGGCATGGGCCATCCAGTCGGCATAGCTGACCACGGCGAAACCGCCGGCGCCCCAAGTGACGCCCCAGGAATTCTGGATCACGAAGCCGGTACGGTTGAAACCCACCAGCGCGAACGCATGACCACCGCTGCGCGAGGGCTTGCCGTCGTAGGCTATTATCGGCAGGGTGGCGTGGGTGGTCGGCGGCTTGGTGCTGGTCTTGACTTTGTCCCACCCTTTATGGGTGTACGAGGAGACATAGATCGCGCCGACTTCGAGAATCGCCGCCTGGATATCGGTGATGGCTTTCGGGTCGATGCGATAATACACCCCCAGCGTTCGCTCGATCGAGTCAATGTCCCACCCCGCTGTTGGCAGCGCATCGTCTCCGGCTCCATACGGCCATTTGGATTCAAGGCAGACCCCGTTGTGGTACCAGCCTTTGAGCGCCCCCCGGCAGCTTGAGCCTTCGTAATCCTCACCCTCGTATTCATCGAAACGTCGGGCGAATTTGTACAACATGCGAGGGCTGACCGATTCGAGTTTCGCCGGCATTCCTGCAGATTGCCAGCGCAGGTAGTTGATGACGCAGGCCAAGCCGAAGCCGGTACAGGCGCCTTCCCGCCCCTGATCAAGAATCAGTCCGGCCTGCGAATAAGTGCCCATGAATTGTTTGATATCCTTATCCGCCGGGAATATCTGCGGCAGGGATCGTGGCGGCGGCTGGTATTGCCGATCACGCAGATCCGCGACGTCAGGGGTAACATTGAGGCTGGCTCGACGCGCCGCAACGTCGTCTGCAGTCGGCGCGGCTGCTTTGGCACCGACCAAGGGAGAGGCGGCTTCCGCCCAGGCCTTCTGCGCCAGGCGGTAGGTTTCGGCAAAACGATCCAGGCCGTGGCTGCCGCCATTGATCACCTTGCGTGCGGCTTTGAGGTCCCCCTGGTCCAGGGCCTTGGTTAACTTCTCTCGGTGGGCATGGAGAAAGGCGGCCAGCAGGCAGGCGGCCACTTCCGGTGCGCAGGCGCTGTCCGGGGTATCTGCCAGCGGAATGCCGAGTACTTTGCCAAATGTTTCATAATTGCAGCGCCCGGTCAATTGTACGAAACCGCGTCCGCGGTAGCGTCCGCCATCGCCCGGTTGGTTGTTGCCAAGCGCCTTGAAGTTTTCGTATTTGCTGAAGGCCGCTTGGCCGGGCAGGGTATTGAATTGGGACGGCAATTCGGCTATCGGGACAAAGCCTTCGGTCTCCGCCCGGATGGTGCCCAGCGCGGCGCCGATCATCTCTGCATCGGTCAGGCCGAAGGCCGCCAGTGCCGTGGTGACATACGGTAGATTTTTGGCGATATTGGATGTCCGCGTGAACGGGAACAGTTTGCAGACCAGGGTCTTGTCGACGGAGACGGTCAATTCCGCTGGCGGCGAGATCCCCAGTGCGGATAAGGTGCGCGGGCCGGCAATACCATCGGCCACCAGGCCCACGCTGTTCTGCCATGCGCGCAGGGCGGTCTCGGTATCGGCATTGAATTCCTCGCCACCATCCAGGCCGGGATACGCGGCGGCGGCATCGCCCAAAGCCTTGCTCAGTGCCGCCTTCAGATCGGCGACTTCCTTGCCGACGTTACCCCGCATCAGCAGCAGCATTTTGATTTTTGCATCGTCCATTTTCAGCCCTCTTCTTAGGTGGTTATTGGTCGTGGAAAATCCTGGGTGGCAATTCTTTGCAATGGCGTTTTTTACGCAGTATTCGGCAGTGTTTCAATAGATAATAAATAGGAGTGTTTCGAATATATTTTTTACCTATATGGTGCTGTTGTCTAGTTTTGTTCAAATCAATTGTAAGCCCGGCAAGTCCTGTTCCGCGTGCATGGCTTTTCGCTATACAAGAGAGGGAAAGGTGGTATGTCATGGGGATGCACTGATAACCATTTGATAACAATACCGGGCAAGCAGGCCGACCATCCGCTTGATCCCAACACGCCTCGCCGGGTTTGGGAAATCCGACATCTACTCCTCCCTCTGGGCCTCCTGCGATGAACTGCGCGGCGGCATGGATGCCAGCCAGTACAAGGACTACGTCCTGTTCATGCTGTTCATCAAATACATCTCCGATAAATACGGCGACTCCGACGATTTCGCCCCGCCGATCACCATTCCGCCCGGTGCCAGTTTCAAGGAGATGGTCGCCCTCAAAGGCAAGCCCGACATTGGCGACAAAATCAACACCCAGATCATCCAGCCGCTGATCGACGCCAACAACCGCCTGGCCCGCCAATCTCTTTTACGGCACCGGCATCCCCGCCTGCATCCTCGTGCTCGACAAGGAAAACGCCACCGCCCGCAAGGGCATTTTTATGATTGATGCCTCCAGGGGCTTCAAGAAGGACGGCCCGAAAAACCGCCTCCGCGAGCAGGACATCCACAAGATTGTCGATATCTTTACCCGGCAGGATGAAAGCGACCCGCGCTACGCCCGTATGGTGCCGCTCAATGAAATCGCGAGCCCTGCCAACGACTTCAACCTCAACCTGCCGTGCTACATTGACTCTGTCTCCCCCGAGGATGTGCAGGACATCGACGGCCACCTGCGCGGCGGCATCCCCGAGCGCGACCTCGATGCGCTGGGCAACTACTGGCAGATCATGCCCGGCCTGCGCGCCGCCTTGTTCACAGCGCTCCGCGCGGGCTACTGCGCCATTCAACCACCCCCGGCCGAAATCAAGGCGGCCACCTTCAGCCATGCCGAGTTCACAGCCTTCACCACCACGGCCAGGAAACTGTTCACGAGCTGGCAGACGGCCTCCGTCCCTCGGCTCAAGGGCCTGGCCCAGGACGGGCCATCCCAAGCCGTTCATCGAAGGTATCGCCGAAGAGCTGTTGGCCACCTTCAAGGCCGCACCGCTGCTTGACGCCTACGTCATCTATCAGCACCTCATGGACTACTTGGCCGAGACCATGCAGGACGATTGCTACCTCATCAGTGATGCCGGGTGGCTGGCAGGTGCCTTGCCCCGCTAAATTCGGCAGGTCAAAAATAAGGAAGGCAAACTGGTCTGGCCCGAGAAGGAAGATTTCAAGAAAGGCAAGCGCCGCTTTAAGTCCAACCTTGTTCCCGCCGCCCTGCTCATCGCCCGTTATTTTGGTGCCGAGCGGGATGCCATCGCCGCCGGTGAGGCCGAACTCGCCGCGTTCGAGCAGCAGCTCGATGAATCGCGGGAGGAACACAGCGGCGAGGAAGGATTGCTCGCCGAAGTCATCGAAGGCGAGGGCGACAAGCAAAAAAACACCGCCAAAGCCGTGAAGGTCCGCCTCAAGGAGATCGGCCGCGACCCGGACTACGCCGAGGAACGACAGGCACTCGAAGCATATGCCGCGCTGCTCGACCAGCAGGCCAACGCCAAGGCCCGGCTCAAGACCGCGCAGGACGACCTCGAAGCCAAACTCGACGCCCAATACCCCAGGCTCACCGAGGCCGACATGCGGCGTCTGCTCAACACCTACGTTCAGGCCGATCCAGCGGCGGATGTGGGTAATCTCAATTCGTTGTCACTCACGGAGCTGATCATTGAGACCGGCATCCACGATGCCATCGCCCGCAGGCTGAACGAAAAAGGCAGGCTCTCGAAGAATGCCATCGCCGAGGGCATCATCAACAATGTCCGCAAGCCAATCATCCGCGATCAGCTCACCGACCCACGGTTTTACGGGGAGATATCGCAGCTCCTGGAGGATCTCATCAAACAGAGCCGTGCGGACGCTGTTGCCTACGAGGAGTTTCTACGCAAGGCCGAGGATCTGGTCAAACGGCTGGCCCGGGAACAACCTGACCCAGATATCCCTGCGGTGCTGCATGGCAACCTCGAGGCAACGGTGATCTTCAATAACCTGCCGCATATCCTTGCGGCTGGATGCGGCGGGGCCATCGTCACCGCTGAGCCATTATCCGACTACGGGGGCGAGCGCGTCCGTTTGGCTCTGGAGATTGACCGCGTGATGCGCGAGCGCGCCCCCGCCGGATGGAAGGGAGACCAAACCCGCGAGGCCCAGGTGTTAAATGCCTTGTTCCCGATCCTTGGCCGTGATCGCGAAGCCACCCTGGCCTTGTTTGCAATCATTAAAAACCTGCGGGGTACCGATGACCGAGAAGATCACGCTTGGCGAGATAGCCATTGCAGTGCAGCGCAAGGACATCAACCATGTCCATCTCTCCGTGCATCCACCCGATGGCAGGGTGACCCTGTCGGCCCCAATCGCAACACGTCTGGTGGTGGCGCGGGCCTACGTGATTTCCAAGCTTGGCTGGATACGGGAACAGCAGCGGCGGCTGGCGAAGCAGGTACGGGAAACGCCCCGGCAATTGGTCAACCGCGAGAGTCCTTATCTCTGGGGACGGCGGTATCTCATGACGGTCGTGCAACGGGAGGCAAAACCTACGGTTTCACTCGACCACAGGCGCATCACCCTGACGGTACGCCCGGGCAGTGATGCGGCCAAGCGTGCCGAGGTGATGCATACGTGGCATAAAATGCTGCTGCACGTGACCGTGCCGCCGCTCATCGAGAAGTGGGAGCAAAAACTGAAAGTTAAGGTACACGGCTACTTTCTGCAGCGGATTAAAACCAAGTGGGGCAGCTGTAATCCCCGGGCCGGGCATATCCGCCTCAATACCGAACTGGTGAAGAACCCCAAGGACCTGCTCGAATACGTGATTGTCCATGAGATGGCACATCTGCTCGAACCGACGCACAATGATCGGTTCCTCGCATCCTGGAAGAGCATTACCCGACCTGGCGAGAAGCCCGTGCGGAACTCAACGAGCTGCCGCTGACCGCTGAGGTGTGGAGGGCGTGATTGACGGCGTCACCAGCAGCCGCGCTCACCCGGCCATGGATGGCACGCCATTTTTGGCCTGCGACCAGTTCGGCAAGAATGGACCATGGTGGCGACTACCCCAGACCGCTATAGACGCGACGTCGCCTTTAAACTAAAATAGCAGGATGTGGCGATCTTCGGGTAAATAGAAATAAACGGGAGGCGTGTATGAATAAAAAGGGTATAGCCGCGGTCGTTTTTCTTTCGATGATAACATCAAGCGCTTTCGCTGCCGAGAACACCTGGGACACAGTCAAGGACGAAACCGCCTTAAGGAAAATTTTCATCGAAAAATCAAACCTGAAAGATCCCGGGTCTATCCAGTTCAGAAATGTGAAAGTAGCGATCACGTCAGGCGATAAGCAAAAGAAAATCAATTCGTATTGCGGAGAAGTGAACACTAAAAACGATCACGGGGGCTATGTCGGATTTCATAAATTCGTCGCCATCCAGGAGGACGACGACCCGGGTACGGTCGCAATAGCGTGGAAAGATCCCTCCCTGTTCAAAATATTAGCAGCGGATATCTGTGCTGGATCTGGACTGGAGCTCAAGTAAGTTGCTTTGGCACCACACCCAAAGAAAAGCGTCTTCAAACCGGCGTGGTTATGTGGCAGGGTACAACCTTGGGAACCATCTCTCAACCGCATCAATCGGGAAGGCGAGAACGAGCGGGGCGCGGGAGCTTTCGGATTTCAGGTAGCCTTTCTTGGTGAGATCGGCAACAACATTGCGGGCCATGCGCTCACCATAGCCGGTGATTTCTGGGGTGCGGCCACGCGGTACTTCGCCGGCCAGCAGGGCCTCGCGAAGAATGAGGAAGGAACCCTTGGGCAGGTTCCCGGCCTGCATTTCCTCCTCGACATGCAGGCGCATCCGGCGCAGAAGGTCGTTTGGCTCCAAAAGCGAGGCCATGAACTCAACCTGGTCAATGCAGATGGTCATGAAAAACGCGCAGAAAGCGGTGAGGGCTTGTGTCGACAACGTCCCGCGGCCATCAAGATCCCCGCGCCGTGGCTCATCGGCGGCCATCAGCAGGGCCTTATACTCCTGAACATTGCGCGCCAATCCCCGCGCCGCGGACCACAAGCTGCTTCCTACGCCGCAACGCAGAAGCGAGGCATGTGACATCAGGCGCGTCACGCGCCCGTTGCCGTCATAAAAGGGGTGAATCCACAGCAACCGGTGATGCGCTGCGCCAAGGGCTATGATCTGGCGAACGCGAGATAGCTTGTCCGTGCTATAGGCTTCTTCAAATCTTTTCAAGAAATGGGGCAACCCTTCGGCTTTCGGCGGAATATGCCTGCCGACTTGTACCCACCCTTTTCTCAGTTCTCCCGCAACAATGCGCAGATGTTCGCTCGTGTCCGGATTTTCGACCCAAAGGAACTCCTCCGGTAGCCGGCGGCAAAACTCACGGTGCAGCCAAGTGATGTATTCTGTGCTGGTGGTCTCGACTTGCAAATCTTCGCGATGATCGATGAGCCGTTGCACTTCGATATGGGCCACGGCTTCATGCTGAAGCGCCCTCTTCTGTGGATCAGCCGAATAATCGGCATGGGCCAGAGCACGGTCAATGTCGCGGGGGTGCGTGTCGTGGCCTTCAATGAGGTTGGAATAATAGCAGTTCATCGAGCGCACAAGGTCGCCCACACCCAACCGCACGGTCGGGGGTAATTGGCCTGCCAGTCCCGAGGCCTTTGTGGCCAGATCAACAGCGAGGTCTTCCAGTTTGCGCTCACCGTCGAGTGGGAGCATGGGTTCCATTAATCCTATGCTTTCTATCGCTGTCATCGCGCCCCCTTTCCCCATTGCCGGAATGCTTGTTTATTTTATCGATTATATATCAATTAGTTGATAGTGCAACGTATAATATTATTGCCGGTTCCATTGCCGGTTCATGCCCAAACCAAAAAACTAAAGCAGAGATCATCTCAAACAACCCCGGTGCTCCCGGTCCATCCATTTATAGCGTCACCGACGCATCGTCAACTGACGGAGACCTGCTGCTGACCCACTTTTGATGAGAGAGGATCTTGGTCATCTTGTAGAGTGCATAAAAAGCGTGGAGCCTAACCTATGCATATCCCAAAATAAAAAAGCACCTAACCTGCTAAGGCTAAGTGCTTGATATATTCGGTACGCCAGGTAGTTCGAACCTACGACCTACGACCTGCGACCTACGACCTACGGCTTAGAAGTCATTTGCCCCCGAACTTCGCAACCTCATCAATTGCGACAAATTGCTGAAAACAAAAGAAATAAATTTTCCAGATTATGTCTAATTTTTCATCCAGTAACTGATTTTGGATTATCTTTCTCACACAGATCCACACACGGGTAGAGTGAGTGTAATTCGCTCCCCGCTCCATCAAATACGATCTGACACGTTTTCAAACGATCTGACAATGTCGTAGTGTTATTTTTCCGTAACAGGTCAAATGGTGGCCTTGCAATGGCTAAATATTGAAAACCGCCATCCTTGTCAGATTGTCCACCCTTAAGCAATATCGTTTGATTGAAACATTCCAATAATCCACGGAAACAGGCCCATAATGGTGGTTTAATACCCATGTTTTACTTCAACAATAATTATTGGGCAATTATGCCGTTAATTTTAACGGATCAAGGTAAGCCTAATTTTAATATGATAAATTTCGCTAAACCATAGATGGCTTTGATATTTCTTGTTGGGCAAATTCTGAAGCTATTAGATAAAGATATTGCATTGGTTGTCCACTTATAAAATCCAGAACGGCTGGTCCCAGGTCGCTATCAATAATCGTGCTAAAGTGATGTGGTCTGTGTCGAGTTATTGAGCCAAGATAATAGGATATTGCATATATTGATAAAAGTTGTGGTAACTGTTGTGCTTCCTCGTCCGGTGGACAAAGGTACACGTAATATCTTCGATATGGAACGACGCTTGCAGCGGATACCCAGAGTCGTTGGCGAAGTGTCCTAAACAAGTCGTCCAATTCATTAACGCAGTGGTTTGTTGTTAACCTTGTCACGTTAGACCGTTGAAAGCAAATCAAGGGACGACCAATTTCAGATTTTTCTGTGCATTCCACCTCAGTATAAGATGTCGCCAACCCAGATTGAGACAAGAAATCAGCAGGAGAAATTTCAAGTCTCATTAAGTCATCTTTCACTAAGAAAATATTTAGCCAAATTGTGTTCTCTCTTTGATTCCACATTTGCCGAACGCTATAAATTGAAATGAAACGCTCATTTTGAGCGCTAGCATAGGCCCATAACCTATGGCCGGGAAGGACTTGCGCGAGCAATGCTGGCACATCGTATCTTGCTTTCTCCAGTTCGTTTCCAGTTATTGCCTTTGAAAATTATGAGAAAATTTGTAATCTTGGATCATCCGATGATCTCGTCGGATAAGCACATAGGTAGTTACCAGTTAATTCCATTCCTTGTTCATTAAGTTTTTTAAAAAGTCCATGCTGTGACTTGTCGAATGTAGGACGAATTTCCCTTGTTATGCAAAATTCTTTTGCAAGATTCATTAAACAATAATAAAAAGTGAGTAGTTTTGAAGAAGACCGCCCTTATTCTGTAGCGCTTTCAAAAAAATCTCTTGCCTGTAGCATGCAAGCAATCGCTTCATCTTTGCTGGATTCTGGGCATTTTTTTGATCGCCAGATTGATAATTGCCCATGGATCAAGAGAGTAAAGGGATGGAACAACGATTGCCATGTTGGCAACGGCTAAATCAGAGAATGGTATGTCTATAATTTCGGAAGAGCTGGATACCCATAATTGGCTGTTAAACTGTTACAATGGCGTTGTCGACCTGAAAACAGGTGAATTGTTGTCCCATAGCCCCGAGTATTTTTTAACCAAATTGGTCAAAGTCGATTTCCTTCCAGACGCTACTTGCCCAATATGGCTTAAATTTCTTGATGATATAATGGGCGGCAACCGGGAAATGATCAGTTTCCTACAGCGTGCTATTGGATATGCCCTCACGGGCGAGACAAGTGAGCAATGTTTTTTCATGCTGTACGGAACAGGAAAAAACGGAAAAACGACTTTTCTGGAGCCAGTGAATATCATTCTAAACGATTATGCGAGGCAATCCCCGACAGAAACTTTTTTGGCGATAAGAAAAAAAGGGGCCAACAATGACGTCGCCAGATTAAAAGGTGCGAGGTTCGTTATCAGCACCGATGGCAATCTTGTATCGTTGAACGTAAAGAAGCTGACTTTTGAACAGAAATCCCATCTGAAGATGCTCTGTGAGAAGGGTCTAAGGGAATTCATTGTCAAAAGAGGGCTGGGTATCTGGGACTATCGTTTACTTGATATAGACCCCATTCTTGATAGCCTCCGATATCGTGTCCTAACCGAATCCAATGGCCGGTGTTCATTGTGTGGAGCGACCAAGGACGAAAGGCCGCTTGATGTTGACCATATCAAGCCGAGGTCAAAGGGTGGCAAGAACGAGCATGAAAATCTGCAGGTACTCTGTGCGAAGTGTAATCGATCCAAGGGCAATAAAGATGATACGGATTTTCGAGGTGACCAAAGCCACCCGGCTGCGAGCTGTCCTTTCTGTTACGAGAACTGCAAAGACCGGGTTGTGGAGGAACTGGATAGTGTTTTTGCTATTAAGGATGGGTATCCGGTTTCAGATGGTCACCTCCTGATTATCCCGAAATGCCATACTGAGGATTATTTCACCCTTTCAGAGGCAGAACGGTTCGAAGCTAATCAATTGATTCAGCTATGCAGGAAGAGGATATCGTTACAAGATAAAACTGTTACTGGATATAATATCGGTATGAATTGCGGGGAATCGGCAGGGCAAACGATCTTTCATTGCCATATTCATCTGATTCCACGAAGGGATGGGGATACTCCTTCG
>CAIMMA010000313.1 GCA_903842475.1 uncultured bacterium | reverse complement strand
TATTGAGAAAAACCGCAATGCTCGCCGCTGCCGCCAGGAGCGTTCCGGTGGTGGCCAGGAAGCGTGGTCGACCGAGCAATTGGCGCAGTCGGTTGCGGCCGGTCTCCCGGGTCCGCAGTTGCCAGTCCTCATCCAGCAGTCGCCAGGTGGCGTAGCAGTGCTCGCAGCCAGCCAGGTGATCCAGGCAGGGTTCGGCCTGCGCCGATGTCAGCTTGCCCTCGACCAGGGCGGACAGCTCTTCCGCATCCAGGCAGGATCCGGAGGGTGCCGGCCGCGCACCGGTCAGGGCCAGCAGGGCCAATCGCTGCTCTGCTGTTCGCTTTTCCTCAAGATCTTGGGTTGTTTCGGCCATGTTGTGTGTTCCCGATGGTTTTCATGCGTGAGCATTGGACGGTCCTGGCTCGACGGTTGTGTCGACCTCTGTTCACAGAATTGCCCGAATCTCCTCCTCCAGCCCGGCGTCGGCAAAATCCTGCCGCAGCCGTTCCAGCAGACGACGCAGGCGACCGTGGACCTGGTGACGGTTGAGCCCCAGCATCCGGCCGGCCTCCGCTACCGCCACACCGTCGCGGTAGCAGAGCTGCAGCAGCAGTCGTTCCATCGGCTCCAGTCGGAGGCCGATGGCCGCCACCCGTTCCAGCAAGCGCTGATCAGCCCCTTCCTCCGCCGCATCAAAGAGCATCCGCCCCAGCAGGGTAAACAGCTGACGCCGTTCTTCCGCTTCCACCTTATGTTCCTGGGCGGAGCAATCCGTTGCCGAGGGCGACGGGGTGGTTGCCTCGTTAAATTCGGTGGTCTCCTCCCGATGTTCGCCGCAGGTGGGAATCTCGCCGAGAATCTGGAAGGCTGCCTTTTCCGCAACCCGCTCCTGGCCCGGATGGCGGTTACCGATGATGGCCACGGCTTCGTCCGGAGAAAAGCGTTCCAGGCAGAGCAGACGGAACAGGGTCAGCCAGATGCCGCCGAGCCGTTGAATCCACAGCGGCGGCTTGACCCGGCCGAAGCGAATCCGGGCGAAATCTTCGAGCAGCCGCAGGGTCAGGGCGCCCACATAGGTGGCCAGCGTTGACCGGCCGGTGAAGGCCTGGAGTCGCTGCCAGTCATCCCGCGCCAGCCCGTCCATGACAAACAGGGCCGCCTCTTCGGCGAGAACCGCCTGTTGAAAACGGCGTCCGGCCATGCGGTTGATCATGTCCCAGTGGGCCAGGGCCTGCTGCTGCCAGGGGCTCACCCGTTTTGCTCCGCTCGCGGTGGCATCGGTTTGGTTCCTTTCGTTGCGGGTATTGTTCCTGTGATGGTGTTGGGGGGCGACCCAATCAAAACCACGGCTTGGCGGGACGCCGACTATTGAACCATCGGCATGAATGCTCCATAGCCCGCTTCGTTGAGTTGCGCAACCGGAACAAAACGGAGTGCCGCGGAATTGATGCAATAGCGCAGCCCGGTCGGCGGCGGTCCATCGTCGAAGACATGGCCGAGATGGGAATCGCCGGCTTTACTGCGCACCTCGGTCCGGACCGCCCAGATATTGCGATCCTCATACTCGACGATATTCTCAGGCCGCACCGGTTTGGAGAAGCTCGGCCAGCCGGTGCCGGAATCGAACTTGTCAACGGAACTGAACAACGGCTCCCCGGAGACGATGTCCACATAGAGCCCGGCCTGTTTGTTGTCCCAGTAGCTATTAGCCGTCGACGGCTCCGGAAAAAGCGGACCTCGG
>CAIMMA010000312.1 GCA_903842475.1 uncultured bacterium | reverse complement strand
GTGCGGATGTGATGATGCGCTGGCGGTACCTGCTGCTTATGCTGGTTTGTTTGCTTTTGGCGATGGATGGGCAAATGCTTCGCGCCGAGGGGAAACCGAGCCCGGAAAAGCTCGACACCCTCGTGCACCTGGCCATGGCCAATAATCCCGAGGTCAAGGCTTCGGCCGAGCGCTGGCAGGTGGTGGTGGAGCGAACCCGGCAGGCAGGCACCCTTGAGGACCCGATGATGATGCTGCGGGTCCAGAACGCCCTGATCCGCGATCCTTTGAATTTCGACCGTGACAACATGACCGCCAAGGTCGTCGGCATCAGCCAGAAGCTGCCTTTTTACGGTAAGCGCGATCTCATGCGGGAAGAGGCCGGTTTCGAGGCCGAAGCGGAACGCTGGGTGGTTGAGGAGCGGCGGATCGAATTGCGGCGGATGGTCAAGGAGGCCTGGTATCAGATCTACCTGATCGATCGTTCCCACGAGACGACCTCCGGCAATATCGGACTGCTGGATGCTATGATCCGGCTGGCTGAATCGATGTACGGGGTCGGTAAAACCAGCCAGCAGGAGATTTTTCAGGCCCAGCTGGAACGCTCGAAGATGGAGGAGATGCGTATCGGTTTGGAACAGAAGCGACGTTCCCTGGTCGGCAGCCTTAATTCCCTGGCTTATCGCCCGGCGGAAACCCCCATTGCTCCGATGGCCAAGATGACGATAACGCCGGTCTCGCTGACCAGTGCCGAACTGGAACGGTTGGCGCTGGCCCATCGTCCGGCGCTCAAGAGTCTGCAGGCGCGGATCGACAAGGCTGGCGCGAGCACCAAATTGGCGGAAAAGGAGTTCTACCCTGACGTCACCGTTTCCCTCGAATATATGCAGCGCGATCCGGCCATGGACACCCCCGGTTATGACATGTACGGCGCTGGCTTGACCTTTAATCTGCCGATCCAAACCGATCGGCGTCATGCCAAGGTTGCTGAAACCCAGGCGGAGCGGCGGATGGCCGTGCAGGAATTGGCGGCCCAGCAAAACCGGATCCGGCTAGCGATCAGCGATGGGCTCGCCCAGTTGGAGCGCAGCCGTAAACTGGCCCGACTCTATGACCAGGGAATCCTCGCCCAGGCCGCCAGTGCCGCGGAGTCGTCCATGGCCGCCTATCGGACGGATAGAGCCAAATTCTCCGAGGTGCTCGCCAGCCGCTTGGCCCTGTTCAACTTCGAGCGGGAATACCATGGCGCCGTGGCCGATTACCAGATGCAGTTGGCGGCGCTGGAAGGCGCGGTCGGCACCACCCTGCCGCCGGCACCGTGACTCTCTGTTGATCGCGACCATCGGGACTGCTGGTTCGTCGTCTTTTTAAGGAGCATGTATGCAAGTAACCACGAGCGTCAAGGCCATCGTCCTGGTCGTCGGTCTGGCACTGGCCCTCGGCGGCGGGTACCTGCTGGGCGTCAGCCGACATCAGCACGGAACCGCGACCCCGGAGGCAGGACAGGATGCGGCCAAGATCCAGTATACCTGCTCCATGCACCCGTTTATCATCCGTGATGCCCCGGGCGCCTGTCCGATCTGCTCCATGGCCCTGACCCCGGTTAAAAAACAACCGGGCGATGCCGCCGGTACCGGCGTGCAACAGTGGCGCTCCCCCATGGATCCGACCTATGTGCGGGAGGCCCCTGGGAAGGATCCCATGGGCCATGACCTGGTGCCGGTGCAGAACGAGGGGGAGGCTGCCGGGGTGATCCGGATCGATCCGGTGACCCTTCAGAGCATGGGGGTGCGGACCGAGCCGGTCGTCAAGCGCAAGCTGCAGCGGACCATCCGCACCGTCGGCCTGGTCGCCGCGGCGGAAAACCGGCAGTTTTCGGTTAATGCCAAAATCGAGGGCTGGGTCGAGCACCTTTATGTCAATCAGCAGGGGCAGTCGTTGCAGAAGGGGCAGCCGCTGATGGAACTCTACAGCCCCGAACTGGTGGCCGCCCAGCAGGAATATCTGCTGGCAGCGGAGAACCGCCGCCGGCTAGCCGCCAGCCCGTATCCCGAGATAGCGGCCGGCGCGGAGCGTCTGCTCGAAGCCGCCCGAACCCGTTTGCGGAACTGGGATATCAGTGCGGAGCAGATTCGGGCTCTGGAACGATCCGGTCAGGTGCGCAAGACCCTGACGCTTTCCAGCGAGCATGCAGGCATCGTGACCAACAAGAAGGTGCTGGAAGGGGCCCGGATCATGCCCGGCGAGGAACTGCTCCAGATCGCCGATCTCTCCCGGGTCTGGATCCTGGCCGATATCCATGAATATGAAATCCCCTGGGTCCGGTTGGGGCAAACAGTACGGGTGGAACTCCCCTTTGCCGCCGGCACGGTGCTCGACGGCACCATCACCTATCTTTCGCCCTTTCTGGATAACGAAACCCGCACGGTCAAGGCCAGGATCGAGGTGGCCAATCCCGGATTACAGCTGAAACCGGCCATGTACGCCAATGTCAGCATCGCCACCGGGGCGGCGGAGGAGACCCTCGTCATTCCCCAGAACGCGATCCTCAATTCCGGCAAAGACCAGACGGTCTTTGTCGCCCTGGGCGAAGGCCGGTTTGCGCCGCGTCCGGTCAAAAGCGGCGTGCGCGACGACGACGGTGCGGTGCAGATTCTCTCCGGGCTTGCCGAGGGGGAGGCGGTGGTGGTCTCCGCCCAGTTCATGCTCGACTCCGAGAGCCGGCTGCGCGAGGCCCTGGACAAGATGCTCGGTCCCAAAGCCGAAACGGCTCCGCCCCTTCCGGCTGCCGACCCTGCCGGCAAAAAGGTTGATGCCAAGGCCCTGGACGAGTTGTTCAAATGAGGTGCCTCATGATGCCAACCCCGGGGAGCCGCCATGCTTGAAATGATCATCGCCTGGTCGATACGCAACAAGTTTATGGTCATTCTGGCCACGCTCTTTGTGGTGATTTCCGGGATCTATTCCCTGCGGCAGACCCCTCTGGACGCCATCCCCGACCTGTCGGACGTGCAGGTGATCGTGTTCACCGAGTTTCCCGGCCAGGCCCCCCAGGTGGTGGAAGACCAGGTCACCTACCCGCTGACCACCCGCATGCTCTCGGTGCCGGGGGCCAAGGTGGTGCGCGGCTATTCGTTTTTCGGCTATTCCTTTGTTTACATCATCTTCGAGGACGGCACCGACATCTACTGGGCCCGTTCCCGGGTACTCGAATACCTGAGCGCCACTTCGGCCAAGCTCCCCCAGGGCGTGACCCCTACGCTCGGCCCGGACGCCACCGGCGTCGGCTGGATCTATCAGTACACCCTGGAGAGCAAGCAGCACAATCTGCAGGAACTGCGCTCCATTCAAGATTGGTTCCTGCGCTACGAACTGACCGCCGTCGAAGGCGTTTCCGAGGTCGCGAGCCTAGGCGGCTTTGTCAAGCAGTACCAGGTGGCGGTGGATCCCAATAAACTGGCGGCCTACAAGATCCCTATCACCGAGGTGATGATGGCGATTAAGCGGGCCAACCTCGATGTCGGCGGCGGCTCGATCGAGATGGGCGAAACCGAGTTCGTGGTCCGCAGCCAGGGCTATATCCGCACCCTGGCCGATCTTGGCAATATCGTGGTCTTGGCCTCCGGCGAAGGCACCCCGGTGCTGGTGAAGGATCTGGCCGAGGTCCGCCTTGGCCCGGAGATGCGGCGCGGGGTGGCCGAGTGGGACGGGCAGGGCGAGACCGTGGGCGGGATCATTGTCATGCGGTTTGGCGAAAATGCGCTGGCGACCATCGAGCGGGTCAAGGCCAAACTGGAGAGCCTCAAGCCCGGCCTGCCCGAAGGCGTCACCATCAAAACCGCCTATGACCGGGGCGGACTGATCGAGCGGGCCGTGGCCACCCTCAAGGAAAAACTGCTGGAAGAATCCCTGGTGGTCGCCCTGGTGGCCCTGCTGTTCCTCGGCCACCTGCCCAGCGCCCTGGTGGCGATATGCACCCTGCCGGTGGCCATTCTGCTGGCCTTTGTGATCATGCACGCCCAGGGGATCAATGCCAACATCATGAGCCTGGGCGGCATTGCCATCGCCATCGGGGCGATGATCGACGCCGCCATCATCATGATCGAGAATGCCCACAAGCATCTGGAGCGCGATCGTGGCCGCAAGCCCCACTGGCAGATCATCCTCGATGCAGCCAGCGAGGTCGGGCCCACCCTGTTTTATTCGCTGCTGGTGATCACCATCTCCTTTGCGCCGGTTTTCACCCTCACCGAACAGTCCGGTCGTCTGTTCAAGCCGCTGGCCTTCACCAAGACCTATGCCATGGGGGCGGCGGCCCTGCTCTCGATCACCCTGGTGCCGGTGCTCATGGGCTGGTTCATCCGTGGCCGGATCAAGCCGGAGTCGGCCAACCCCCTCAATCGGTTGCTCATCCGCATGTATCATCCGGTGGTCGATTGGGTGCTGAAGTGGCGCAAACTGACCCTGCTGCTGGCCTTAGCGGCCATGCTCTCGATTGCCTGGCCGCTGTCGAAAATGGGCTCGGAATTCATGCCGCCGCTGTACGAGGGCGATCTGCTCTACATGCCGACCACCCTGCCGGGCTTGTCGGTGACCAAGGCCAAGGAAATCCTCCAGCAGACCGATCGGATCATCCGGCAGTTCCCCGAGGTGGAGCATGTGTTCGGCAAGGTCGGACGGGCCGAGACCGCCACCGACCCGGCGCCGATGATGATGCTCGAGACCACCATCACGCTCAAGCCCGAAAGCCAGTGGCGCCGGGTGCCGGCGATGCGCTTTTATTCCACCTGGCCGGGCGAACTGGAGTGGCTGAAACGTCCCCTGCGCCGCGTGTGGCCGGAGGAACTGCCCCTGACCGTGGATCAGCTGATCGACCGGCTCAACAGCGCCATACAGTTTCCCGG
>CAIMMA010000311.1 GCA_903842475.1 uncultured bacterium | reverse complement strand
GCAGCATTGCCGCAACAGGCCCCACCCAAACGGATTACGTTGATCAGGACGTCCACTCGGGCATCATTAAGCTGACCC
The DNA here is from genome assembly GCA_903842475.1 of uncultured bacterium. Taxonomy (GTDB): domain Bacteria; phylum Desulfobacterota; class Desulfobulbia; order Desulfobulbales; family Desulfobulbaceae; genus Desulfobulbus. Next base: position 1,630 of record CAIMMA010000311.1, on the reverse strand, counting down.
AGATTCTTTACGCCGGATCCCGGATCGACAATACCCATGAAAAAGCGAAGATCATCGAACAGGCGATACAGGCGGAGTTCGAACTTGCCAAACTGGAATTAGCCTACAATATCGAAACAACCTTCTATAAGGTGATGAAGGCCAAGCAGGATGTGCTTTCGGCCCAGGAGGCCGTTACCCGTTTGACTGAAAGCGTCAAGGCCGCCGAGGCCTTTTTCCGCAAAGAGTTGGTGCCGAAGGTCGATGTCCTCAAGGCGCGCGTTGACCTCGCCGATGCCGACAATCAACTCAGCATTGCCAAAAACAACGAAAATCGTCAGCGCGTCGCGCTGTTTTCCCTGATGAATCTCCCCATGGACGCGGACACCGAATTCTCCGATGATGCCAATCTGGTCATGCTGGAAAGCCCCTCCTTCGAGTCGTGCTTCAACGCTGCCCTTGAACACCGCCCGGATTTGAAGAGCCTGGACTATCAGCGGCAGGCCGCCGACAAACAGGCAGCGGTCGCCCTGGGCAAGTACCTGCCGACGGTTCGAGTCGACGCCGGCTATTATGACCTGGACAACGATTACACCGAATTAGGCGCAACCGCTTTCGGCTTCTATGATCGAGATCAGACCAATCGGTACTGGCTGGCCGGCGTAACGGTTACCTGGGATCTGTTCGACGGCGGTCGTTCCTGGTACGAGAGCGAAAAATTCGGCCTGGAAGGCCAACGGTTCGGTGCCCTGATCAAGGAGGCGAACAACACGATTGCCACCGGCATTCGCAAGGCCCTTTATTCCATAGCGGAAGCGGAACAGCGCATGGCTGGATCGTCCGAGGCTTTGATCGCCGCCAGGGAAAACTACACGGCGGAAGACAATCGCCTCAAAGCCGGTGTCTCGACCATCACCGCCCTGCTCGATGCTCAGAGCCGGCTGGTTCGCGCCAAGTCAAATGCAGCCAATGCCACCTTGGATTACCGGTTGGCCCAATCAGAATTGAAGTTAATGACCGGAGGACAAAATGGCTGGTGACCTTAACATCCAGGCCGGCAGAAGACCGCATCCCCTCGGCGCCTTGGCGGGGAGATCGGTGTCGGCACTTTTGAATACATTCTGCCCGCGCCGTCAGCCAACCAAGAGGCCGGTCCCAAACAATCCTGCCTCGGTTTGGTTTGCGGGTGCATGCAGGGCCCTCTATCTCCGGATTTTCCCCTCGACCTCAACGCACGCGGGTTGATCCCGAGCTATCGTCACTGCCGGGTTGCTTCAAGCTGGATTCATGCGCAGCGTTCCTGAAGGACCCGGGCAGCGGTGCCTGTACGGATATGGCCAGTGTCATCGCATGGAACACCTTTCCCTTCGAGCCCTTCAATAATGCTTAAGCAAGACATCCCCTTTTCCCCTACCGCCTTAGAAGCGTTACATTGACATGATGACGCTGCTGGTAATCAGAGGGGGACGACTGGCCTTGTTTGCATTGCATTTGATTATTCGGGTGCAAGGCACATGGCCGATGATTTTGCCCAAGGAGGCAAGGTAATGGAAGCAGATGCAGGACATGTAATCGCCCTTAACATTATCTTACTGTACACCATTCTCGGCCCGCTGGTTTTATTGGCCATATACGTGCTGTTCGATTCCCT
>CAIMMA010000310.1 GCA_903842475.1 uncultured bacterium | reverse complement strand
GTTTGAGTCTGCGGCTGCAAAGCATAGCTTGACTTTGGCGCGTCTTGGAAAATATAATTGAAATAAATATAATCCTTTACGGTTTCAGCAGGTTTCTGCTGATCTTCGATCTCCGGGACAAACCGGAGTTTTTGGAATGTACTTCCTGGCGGGGTTTCATGGACAAAGTTGGCCAATGGCTGAAAAGCAATACCTTTCATCACCGTCAGTTTGCCGATGCGGCGGCGCTCGTTCGCCGGAAGAACGAGGGGCAGGTGACCATCTCGCTCTGCATCCCGACCCTCAATGAGGCCGGGACCATCGCGCCGCTGGTGGCACGGTTGCGTGCCGAGCTGCAGGAACGTTATCCCCTGCTCGACGAGATCGCGGTGATCGATTCCGGCAGCACGGATCAAACGCTGGGGCTGGCGGCTGCCGCGGGTGCCGAGGTGTATCTTGCCTCTGAGATCCTCCCGGAACTGGGCGCCTCGTGCGGTAAAGGGGAAAACTTGTGGAAGGCGGTCTATCAGCTCAAGGGTGATATCATCGTTTTTTTAGATGGCGATATTTCCAATATGCACCCCCGTTTTGTCACCGGGCTCGTCGGCCCGTTGCTGCATCGCCCCGAGATCGGGTATGTCAAATCTTTCTATGATCGACCGGTACACCGGGAGCGTGCCGAAGAGGCCCTGGGCGGCGGTCGGGTGACGGAGATTCTGATCCGCCCGCTGTTTTCCCTCTATTTCCCGGAATTGACCACGATTATCCAACCGCTTGCCGGCGAATATGCGGTACGTCGATCGATCCTGGAGCAGCTGGCGTTCCCGGTGGGCTACGGGGTGGAGACCGCCCACCTCATTGATGTCCATGCCGCGCATGGGCTCGGCGTCTTTGGGCAGACCGATCTTGAGCAGCGGCTGCACCGCATCCGGTCCAATCGGGAACTGGGCCGGATGTCCTATGCGATTTTACAGGTGCTGGGCAAACGGCTGCAGCAACGCGGGATTGTGCTCGACGCCCCGCTGGTCACCCCCGGCCTGCGGCAATTTCGACTTGAGGACGGACAGTACCGTCAGGAGCTGTTTGCGATGGTCGAGCGGGAACGGCCGCCGATGCGTGACGTGGCGGCCTACCGGCAGAAGCGGGGTCTGGCGCCGCAGGTTGTTTCGCGCCGTCGTCTGGGGATACGGCCCATGATCGTTTCCGGCTCCTGGCAGTAGTCGAGGAAACCAGCGCCATGCGTATCGCCATTGTCCATTATCATCTCCAGTTCGGCGGAGTGACCAGGATTGTCTGCCATCAGCAGAACGCCCTTCGTGGCCGGGGGATCGCCACCGTGGTCCTCACCGGTAAACCGCCGCTTTTCGATTTCCCGGGAACCTTCCGGGTGGTCCCCGGCCTGCAGTACGAAGCGGACCGTCCGGCGATCACTCCGGCTGAACTGGCATTGCAGCTGCGGGCTGCGGCGCGCGAGGCGCTGGGCGGCGACCCGGATGTCTGGCATGTGCATAATCACAGCCTGGGCAAGAGTCTGGTCCTGCCTGCGGCCCTGCTTGCCCTGGCCGATGCCGGCGAGCGGATGCTTTTTCAGATCCATGACTTTGCCGAAGACGGCCGTCCCGGCAACTACCGGGTGATGCTGGCCCGGATGGCCGGCGGCGAGACCAAGGCCTTATCTCGGTTGCTCTATCCGCAGGCCGAACAGCTTCATTACGCCGTGCTTAACCAGCGCGACCGTCGATACCTGCGGGATGCGGGACTTGCACCCCACCAGCTCCATCTGCTGCCCAATCCGGTGGACCTTGGACAGACGGCGGAGCCAAAGCCAAGGGTCGAGCCAACCGCTTCGCCGTTATGGCTCTATCCGACCCGGGCCATCCGCCGAAAAAACCTGGGCGAATTCCTGCTCTGGGCGATGCTCGCGCCAGCGGGCACCCGCTTTGCGACCACCTCGGGGCCAGAAAATCCGGCGGAATGGGGGCGCTACGCCCGTTGGAAAGGGATGGCCGCCGACCTTCGGCTGCCGGTGGACTTTGAAATGGCGGGGTGTCCGGGCTGCAGTTTTGTCGATCTGCTCCGGCAAGCCAGCGGGGTGGTCACCACCAGTGTGGCCGAGGGATTCGGTATGGCCTTCCTCGAGCCCTGGCTGGTCGGCACCCCGGTCTGCGGCCGCAATCTCCCCGAAATTACCGCAGGACTAGCGCAGGAAGGCATCGTGCTGCCCTGGAGCTATGACCGGCTCGATATTCCGGTTGTCTGGCTGGGGCAGGACCGGCTGATCGCCGCGGCCAGGGACGGGCTGGAACGCAATCTGGCGGCCTATGGTCGACGTCCCGGATGGGACGATCTGGAACGGCTGCTGAGCGCCTGGATTGACGAGGGGAGAGTGGATTTTGGTCGGCTCGACGAACCGTTGCAGGAAGCGGTTCTTCGTCGTTTGGCGCGGAATCCCCAGCTGAGCAATGATATTGCTCCCGCGGCTTTGCCGCATCCGGACGATCTTTGCGCCGTGGTTGCCGATAACCAAAGCCGATTGCAATCCCATCATAACCTCTGCCAGTACGGGGCGACGGTCGAGGCGGTGTATCAGCAGGTGGCGGATTCGGCGGTTACTTCGCTGGCCAGTCTCGACGGCGAGGTGCTGCTTGACCGTTTTCTGGCTCCGGAACGGTTATCCCTGTTGCGGGTCGATTGAGGGACGGATTGTGGGGCTGCGCGGCTTCAGATCCGCTGCAGGCACAGGGCGGTCAGAACTCCGTAGGCCAGGAGCCAGAGCAGGATGGCCAGCAGGGCGTAGTCGCGGGCGGGTTTGGTTTTCGGCAGCCAGAACAGCAGGCCGAGCGGCAACAGGGGGGCCGCCACCCCGGCGATAAAGGGGGACAGAAAGCGGAGTAGTTCTTGTAATCCGAGGAAGAACCAAGGGCCGGCGATGAACAGCAGGCCGAAGCGGTTGGGCTCCATCGGTGCGGTCAGCACCGCCGACAGGACGATGGTGAGCAGGACCAGGAGCAGGTGGTCGCGCCAGCGGGCGGTATAGCGCCTGAGATGCGGCCAGGCTGCCATCCCCCCCAGCACCACCAGGCCGATCACGTGGTGGACGTACACCTTGTTGATCCCGCTGTCGGCCAGGTCGAACAGAAGATTGTTGAGCTGCGGCCCGATCAGCGGAATCGACAGGCAGATGTGTTCGGCGATGGCGCCTGCGGCCTCGCCGGTGGCGTCCCCCCTGAGCACATAGCCGGTGAACAGCAGCAGCAGCCCGCTGGGCAGGGTGGCGCATAATCGTATCCAGGCCCCCCGCTGGTACTCCATCTTATTT
>CAIMMA010000309.1 GCA_903842475.1 uncultured bacterium | reverse complement strand
AGCATTCACACAATCAATCAGATCCTGCTGCACCATTTTTCCGATGCCGCACCAGTAGACCGGCCAGTTGGTGCTCGTGATCGGATTTGAGGCGTTGTGTCCGGAATAATAGCTGTTTTGATACATGGTTTGCTTTGTCGTATTCGTGGCGAGGGCAGGAAAAAGATTTTGCAATGCGGCATCCAAATAACCTTGGGTCGAATAGGAGGTCGAAAAGATATAAGAGTTGTGAAACTCTGTCGGGTTGGTCGAGAGGTCGTAATACCAGGATGCATAATTGGTGGGTTCAAAGGAGGCGTTCTTATAGGTGATGATCTTAAAGGCCGGATTGTTGCCGCTGCGCGGACTGATGGAAGGGGTAATTTCAAGGGGATCAGATGATACGATCCGGTATTCGTCCATGTGGGTATGTCCGGCAAGTTCCAGTTTGATAATGTCCGAATAGTTCGCAAGGATTTGCAGCAAGCTCGCCTGATAGTTCGACTGCATGTGCATCGTGGCGGTAGTCAGTTGACCGCGTTCATCCACCTGCCCCCCCGTGGCGTGGATGTCCGCGCCAGGTGGGACGTGCAAAAGGAGCCACACTTTTTTCCCGGAGGTTCTGGCAGAGGCAAGGGTTGACTCGAGCCAGGAGAGTTCCGTACTGATGGCGGCTTCAATACCGCTTTCGGCCCGAGTGGACATAAAGACGGTATTAAGTCCGATCACCACCATGCCGGTTCCGAGCGGCTCGGCGGCGTAGTATCCCCCTGCTTGGAAGCTTGCAAGGAATGCCTGATGGTCGGCCATACCATTCAGAGAATCCGTGTAAAAAAGCTCCGCCGTGTCGGATAAAAACTGGCTATTGGGTGCAATTTTATAATCCCCTTCGTAGGAATCGTTATTCCCCAAAACGAACATGACGGGAACGCCGCCGGCATAGGCCCTCACCTGCCCCACAAAAAATTTCATCGTCTTTAAGGTGAAGGCCTTCATGGCGGTCTGGTCCTCGCTCCCGTACTGCTCATAAAACGTCTCAGCAAAATGGTGGGAGATAAAATCGCCGGTATTAATTACGAGCCGGCTCGTTCTCAAATTCTGCCGCATGCTTTGCAGTGCGAGTTTAAAAATCGGATAGTTGGTATCACTTCCCCACGTCGCCGGGTCTCGGAGGGGCGAGGTCTCAAAGATACCCTCCCACTCACTTGCATTCGCCGCGAGGAGCCGAGGGAAAAGGGAGGTGTCGTAATAGGGATTGAAATGGACATCCGAAATAACGACGACGCTGGAGATACTGTCCGTACCAGCGGAGCAGCCACAGGTCAGACAAAGCGTGATGAGTGCCAGAAAAATAATTCCACGGGATTTATTGAACATAAAATCTCCTTTTGTCGGGCAGTAATTTCGGTCGGATTGGAATTTGCTTTTTCAGCTACGGCAGGTTACCATTCCTGATTTGCGTTTGTCCAATGAAACTTCCGGCATCGCTTCCTGTAATCGGGCTCCTCCTAAAATATGCCTCCAGGGACGTAACGGCCATCCCAGCGGCCGCTGGTCCGCGCAAGGCAACGTCATCGTGTTCGACGGAAGCCTCAAGGCATGGGACGGGGGAGCGTCACTGCTTTCCTGCCTGACGGATGATCCAGGGGGGCACGTCCGCTTCCGACTGGATCCCCTTGTTGCTGATCGACACGTCCGGGATGGCCACCGGAACGTCCAGGTTCGACGTGCAGATGTCGAAGAACCGGATGGGCTCGAAAAAGTAATTGTCGATGTACGTGAGATGCCCACGCGGGACGCATCCGCCCATCTCGGCCCCGTAGCTGACCTTCCAGGAGGTGACGGCGCAAAGTGCGTCGAAGCTGTCCAGCACGGCGATGATCCAGCGGGTGAACTCGTTGTCCCCGTAGCGGCGCAGGATGATGTCGCTCCCGGGGCCTTCCCACGTCGATGGCGTCTTACACGACCCGAGATCGATGATGCCCACCGCGTTGTCGAGCGAGACGTTCCGGTCGAATGTGACGTATCGACTGCCGGCATCCGTGTAGAAGACGTTGCCGCCTGCTGACGGCCTCTTGTGATCCACCACGTTCAGCTGGAGCAGGAGGCCGTTCTCCGTGCCTGTCCCCTGCGAGCCGTTGATGTAGACGGCGCCACCGTCCCACAGCTGCTCCAGGAAGTAGCTGATCCGGTTGCTGAGGAGGCGGTTGTCCCGGGCGACCGTCGGAGTCGTGAAGACGCCCCACTCGTTGTACTTGGCGTACGGCATGCCCGGGAAGCCACCCTCGTCAAGCAGACCCCATCCCCAGCCGATGGCGATCCCGCTCCACGGCGTGTGGCGAATGTTGTTGTTCTTGATCGTCGTCCCGGCTGCGAACATCACAAAGATCCCGGCGGTGTCGTAGTAGTCCCTTCCGGTGTACGAGATGTCGTTGTCGAGGATCTGGTTCCCTGAGGTGATCGAGTCGGCGTTGGCGCGGACGTTCACCTGGAGGTCGACGCCGCTCACCTGGATGGCCGCCGAGGAGATGTCCGTGAAGGTGTTGTTGATGACGAGGTTGTCCTGGCTGCCCGTCCCCAGCCAGATCCCCACGGCTCCAAGATGCGAGAAGACGTTGTTCTCGAAGGTGATACCGCGTGCATAGTTGAGCTGTACGTTCCCGGGCGTCGAGTAGACGATCTTCTGATGCCCGTTGAGATTGGGTAAATAGCCAGGTCCCTTCACGAAGTTGCCGCTCTGGTCGGACACGTAGCCGTCCCGGTTCGGGCCAAACCAGGTCGCATGGGAAAACTGTAACCCGCTGAAGCGGATGTTCCTCACCGGCGACCCGGGCCGTCCGACGAGGCTCATCAGGGACTCGAGGAGTGGAACGACGGCCCGGGAAGGTGTCGTTCCTCCGTAGGGCTTGTAGTGAAGGGTCTTAGACAGGGGATCCAGGAACCACATCCCGGGCTGATCGAGGTACTCCGGCGCGTTCTCGATCCAGCTCAGGAGCTGGAAGTTCCACGGCGGCGGATAGCTGTTGGCGTTCCGCCAGCACTGCGGATCCGGTGTCAGGGTCGTGGCCGGGGCTCCGGTGAGCGGGCACCGCATCATCTTCCACTGTGTGACGGTGACCACCTCGGCCCACTCGGGATGCTCGAGACGAGGCGCCCAGCCCCCGAGCGGGACCTCGTAGCCCTTGTCGGTCCGCGCGTAGACGGGATTGGCCTCCTGGACGCTGACGGCCGGATCGTAGTTAGAGCGCGCCCGGATCGCCCGTACGTCATCGACGTAGAGCTGTCTTGCGATCTGTCCCGCAGGCCAACCGGGGACGGACGCCTTGCAACTGCCGGTGCTGCAGTCGAATCCTTCGACGACGATGCCACCCGAGATGACGACAGGCTGCGTGTTGCCCGGGGCCGCCCGGTAGACGACCTCATGCCGATCCGAGCCCGAGTCCCCGGGGTCAAACTGCAACGGGGACGCCAGCGAATAGGTGCCGCCCCGGATGTTGACATGAATCGTGCATTGACCCCTTGCCGGATCACTGCGGACGGCCTGCCTCGCCCGTTCGATCGTCTGGAAGGGCCTCGACTCTCTGCCATCGTTGCCGCCGTCGCTACCGGTAGGGGCAACCCAGTAGTCCTTGCTGCAATCGAGCGAAGCGCCGGGACCTTGTGAACATCCCACCGGGATGATCGCAAAAGAGAGGGCCAGCAATGCGCAGAATAGGTGAAGGGTCGGTTTCATGGCTCAAACCTCCTCGAACAGGATCTCCAGCAATCAGAGTCAAAAGAGCTATTGTTATGCCTGTTACCTGGCAATGTTATTTTTACTTAAAACTGCCACCGCAGGCCGATATTGATATTCTGGACGGTGGAGCTCCCCCGGCCTACTTCAGCGTTGTAGTTAATTTGGGTCACCAGGTCTTTCGTTACCCCGACGGTAATATTGCCGCCTATTAAGGCATAATCCCGCTTGGCGGCGTCAGTCTGAAAACTGAAGGGGCTCCCCCCCTGGCTCAGGGTGGCGTTAAGGGAGCGGCTACCATTAGAAAATTCGTGTTGATAAAAGGCATAGAACTGGGGAATTACTTTCGCCGAACAAACCTTCAGGGGAAGAGTAATTTTACCGCCGATCCCGGTTTGGAGAGAATCTGCACTCTGCGAACCGACCTTCAAGTTGAGGACATCGGCGCCTTTTCGTTAAATCCACCAACCCAGAGGGCGGAATAAGCCAGAGTGGCGGACGGAGTCAGGATGATCCGACTAAGTTTTAAGTCATAACCAGTTTCACCATAGAGGTTGAATTGGTCTCCAGTCGTTGAACTAGAAGCCGTCCGGGCAATATCATCAAAATTTATCCCTCTATTCAGGTCGTACATGTTGAGAGCGTAGCCTATAGAACCGTAGGCGTAGAGCGCCCCGGGGAAATAGGCGACATAGGCATTTAAGGGGACGGTATTTGTGTCAACGCTCCCCCCGGAGCCGAAGAAACTGGAACTGGTGTTGCTGTAGCCCGTAGCCAAACCGAGTAATAAGTTATCCCTCAGTCGGAAATCGGCTCCGACAGTAAAGCCACCCAGGGTAAAATCATAACCAGTCTGGTTGGCCGTGGTATACTGTTTGCCGAAGCTGGCCCCACCATCCACAAAAAACCCCCAACGGCTGTCAGAGAACTGCAACTCTTTGGAGCCGCTGAAGAGGTCGGAGATGCTGCCGCCGTTGTATGCCAGCATAATCATATCCATTTTAGAAGAGCTGAGACCAAAACGACCACCATTCAGGCTGCTACCGCCAAATTCTCCCTGAAGAAAACGGAGGTTGGTGGTGCGGGTAGCCAGGTTGCGCATCTGGAAATTGGCGGCCAGAAACCCGATATCGGTTAAGGCTCCAGCCTTTTCCGGAGATAACTGGTTAAATGCATCTCGAACAGTGGCACTGTTCGGCAAGTAGTCAATGGCGTTTAAGACTCTGTCCATATCGCCGCTGGTAACGCCGGCAAACCCGTCCAGGAGTGAGCCCACCGCCTGTTGGTTACCGTTTAAATTCAAACCGGCATTGGTGTAGTTGCGGTTAACCCAAAGGTCAACACGGTCGGGGTTGTAACTCGTCTGCCAGGATAAGGTGGGAGTAAATTGCTGATTGGCAATGGCGCTGAAGGTACCGTTGATGCCGCCGGTGGCGGTTACGACTCCGGGGAAGAGCTGATTGCCACCGGGCTTAAAACCACCATACAATGTGGGAGCGATGGCTCCGGCCAGATTAGCGGCACCGCCAGTTACGACAAGCTTATCGTAACTGGAAGCAGAGGCAACTTCGACGATATGAACGCCTGAGGCGCCCTGGGTAAAGCTTCCAGCTACGGTCAAAACGCCGGGAGAATTGCCGGGATTAATCGTGCCCAGATTTGTAAGATTGCCAGTAATAATACCGGAGCCTGAAAGAGTACCGGTATTTATCAGGTCCGAACTAAAATTTCCGTTATGCACAAGATGTTGGTAACTCAAGGTGCCGCCACTGTTATTAAAGGAGCTTCCGGCGCCAATTTTGAGGGTCTCCACCGTCAAACTTCCACCGCTGAGGTTGTAATTGCCTGTGCCCCCCCCCTGCGACTCCAAAGTCAATTGGCCATTTACCCTATTGATGCCGCCGGTCTGATTAAAGAGACCGGTATTGATGGTGAGGGTATTGCACTGCAACTGTCCGGACTGATTAAAAGTGGCGTAGGTCCCGCTTACCGGCTCACCTGCTGATGATATCAAACCGGAATTAACTACGATATTATTGCTGCCGCCGCTCAGGCGGATCGGAGCAGTGCCATCGGAGGCGCCCCTCAAAATTCCGCTGCTTTCATTGGTTATAGATATCTGACCGGCACCGACTGTATCGCCTGTGACGGTGCTGACTGCATAAATAGCGCTTGAGCCGGCTCCCGAGACCTGAACAGTCCCGCTATTGTCGACAGTAACAGTCTCTCCCGTGACTGGACCGCCTGGAGAGCCTGCGCTGCTCTGAGCAAAAATGCCGTGAGCGTAGGCTCCGGTCGTGGAGACTTCACCACTATTTGTGACGGTGACATTGCCACCGCGCCCCGACCCGCCGGCGCTGCCGGCATTACCGCTGGCCAGATTCAGGCCACCGCCTCCGCCGATGCTTTGAGCGACGATGGCGATGGCGCCGATACCGCCGGTAGAGATGGAGGCGGAGTTGCTAAGCAAGACATTACCGCCGATACCGCTACTGGTACCGTCACCCGACGGCATCGTCAGGTTTATCCCATT
>CAIMMA010000308.1 GCA_903842475.1 uncultured bacterium | reverse complement strand
GAGCATATTCCCGGCTTCCCCGAAGCCCTGGCCGAAGCCGAGCAGCAGCTGGGCAGCCGGGGCAGGATCCTGGTGCGGGCCTCGGGCACCGAACCGGTGATCCGGGTGATGACCGAGGGCGAGGACGAGCAGGAGATCGCCAGCCTGGCCCATGCGCTCTGCGATGTCATCCGTAAGGCCGACCGGGGCTGAAAGCCGGCAAAACTGCTGCAACAACAAAGGGCCGCCCTCCGAGGAGAGCGGCCCTTTGCTTTTGGCATACCGGTACCGGTGGACCGGCGCGATCCTTATTTTTGCGCCAGCGCCTGGGCCATGGCCTTTTTGAACCCATCGACCGAACGGGCAATCACCGATTCATCGACGCAGAACGCAAGACGAATGTAGCCCGGCATGCCGAATCCCCGGCCGGGAACCGCGAGGATTTTCTGCTCCTGCAGCAGGCGGCAAAATTCAACATCGTCGATCGGCACCTGGGGAAACAGGTAAAAGGCCCCCTTGGGCCGAACATAGGTGATGCCGGCCTCATCGAGCACCTTGCAGAACACTTCGAGCCGTCGGGCGTAGATGGTGTTGTCCGCCGAGAAATCCTGCAGCTGCACCACCGCCCGCTGCATCAGAGCCGGAGCATTGACGAACCCGAGGATGCGGTTGGCCAGGGTCATGGCGCCAAGAACCGACTCCTTGCCCTCCATTGCCGGATGGACGGCGAGGTAGCCGATCCGCTCGCCCGGCAAGGAGAGTTCTTTGGAATAGGACGAGGCCAGGATGGCGTTGGTGGTGGCGGTCATCAACGGCGGCACTTCGTGGTTGTCGAAGACGATGTTGCGGTAGGGCTCGTCGCTCACCAGATAGATGGTGGTGCCGAACCGCGCACCCGCCTGATCGAGCAGCTTTCCTAGCTGCTGCAGGGAGGCCGCCGGATAAATCTGGCCGGTGGGATTATTGGGGCTGTTGATCAGCACCACCTTGGTTTGGGGGGTGAGCGCCGCCTCGATCGCCGCCAGATCGAGATTGAAATCCTTGTCCGTGGGCACCACCGTGGCCACGCCGCCATGGTTGTCGATGTAAAAATGATATTCGACGAAAAAAGGAGCGAGGATCACCACCTCGTCGCCGGGATCGAGCAGGGCCTTGAAGATGACATTCAATCCGCCGGCGGCGCCGCAGGTCATGAGGATGTCGCCCAGTTGGAGATCGACCTGCTGTTCCCGGCCGAGCCGCTTGGCCAGGGCCTCGCGGACAAACGGGTAACCGGCGTTGGGCATGTAGCCATGGGTTCCGGGCTGTTCGTTGTTGGCCAGCTCGCGGAGCACGGTGTAAAACTTGGCCGGCGGCGGTACATCGGGATTGCCGATACTGAAATCAAAAACTTTGTCCGCCCCGAACTCGGCCTTCATTTTGGCCCCCTCCTCGAACATCTTCCGAATCCAGGAGGATTTCTCGGCAAACATCTGCATCTTCTTGGCTACACCGCTCATTGCGCACCCCTCTCACTTTTTAGATTTTAAACTGTAGGCTCAAGGCCAATCACTTGCCCGAAAATTTCTTGTCGAAGTAGCCGTAGGCCACGTTGATTTCCTTCATTTTTTCCTCGGCGATCTTTTTAAACTCCTCACCCAAATGCCCGACCTTGTCCGGATGGTACTGCATGGACAGCTTGCGGTAGGCCTTCTTGATTTCGGTAAAATCAGCCCCGGGCTCCAGGCCGAGCACCGCGTAGTACTGGTCCTCCTGCTGGGCGGCGGAGGTGGCCTCCTGCCGCTGCCGGTACATATACTTGGCCTCGATGGTGCGCTGATCGTAGACCGTGATCTGCAGCACCAGGGCAATGTCGCGGGCCAGCCGCAGCTCGTTTTCCGGCGGCGGCTGCTTGGTGTAGATGATCTGGTAGATCAGCTCCAGCAGGATCAAACGCGGCTCGTATGCAAAGCTGGTACGGAATTCGTCGAGCAGCTGCCGCAGGTCGCCCTCGGCATCACGGGCGTCTTTGACCAGCTGCTTGACCCAGTACATCTGATCTTGATTGTAGCGCAGATGATACTGGAAGAAATTGAGAATGGCGTTGAGTTCCGCCTTGGTAAAATGGCCATCGGCCTGGGCGATCTTCACCAGGATATTGACCAGCAGAAAGACAAAACGGTTATGGCTCTCGCTCTGCGAGGCCTCGTAGGTGGAAACCCGCCGCTTGACATAGTAGGTGAACGCCCAGAAGGCCCCGACCAGTAGCAGCACGCCGGCCAGACCGGAATAAAAAAAGAAGCCGAGGAGATTGAGCAGGGCCGGGGCACCGCCGGTGACCAGCGCCAGCACGACGAGCAGCAGCAGACACCCGCCGCAGCCCGGTTGATTATGTTGTCGATATTCCATGAGGTATTATGAGGATAGGATGGGACTGCCGAGGAGCCTTTGGCCGCATTGGGTGGTCAGAAACAGGTTCATTCCCGCTGCCGGTCAAAGAGGGCATCGACAAATTCGCGGGCATCGAAATCGCGGAGGTCGTCGATCTGTTCGCCGATACCGATGAAACGGACCGGAATCCTGATCTCCCGACAGACATTGGCAACGATGCCGCCCTTGGCTGTGCCGTCGAGCTTGGTCAGGGTGAGGCCGGTGACGCCCACGGCCTCGTGGAACAGCTTGGCCTGGGAAACACCGTTCTGGCCGGTGTTTGCATCGAGCACCAGCATGACCTCGTGCGGGGCGCCGGCCATCTTCTTGCCGACGACTCGCTTGATTTTCTTCAACTCTTCCATCAGGTTGACGCTGGTATGGAGGCGGCCGGCGGTGTCGATAATGATCACGTCATGGTTGTGGACCACCCCGTATTCGAGGCCGTCGAAGACCACGGACGAGGGGTCGGCCCCGGGGTGCTGGGCGATCACTTCGACCCCGACCCGCTCGCCCCAGATCTTGAGCTGGTTGATGGCCGCGGCCCGGAAGGTGTCGCCGGCCACCAGCAGAACCGATTGGCCGGCGCGCTTGAACTTGGCGGCGATTTTGCCGATGGAGGTGGTTTTGCCGACGCCGTTGACCCCGACCACCATGATTACAAAGGGACCCTCGGCCGGCATCACCAGTTCGGCCGGTTGGTCGGTGGCCTCGATATAGGCCAGAATCTGATCGCGGAGCACGGTTTTCAAGGCCTGGGGATCGCTCAGCTGGTCGCGCTTGACCTTTTTGCGGGCCTCGTCGAGCAGGGCAAGGGTGGTCCCTACCCCGAGGTCGGCGGTGATCAGAATCTCCTCCAACTGCTCGAACAAATCCTGATCGATTTCTTTTTTGCCGAGGAAAAGACGGTCCAGCCGATAGACCAGGCTCTCCTTGGTCTTGCCCAATCGCTCCTGCAGCCGTTGGAACATGGATTTAGCCGCCGGCTTTTCCCGGGTGGACGCCAGAACCGACGCGGGGACCTCGACCTCGGCGGCCTCCGGGGCCGCAGCCTCTTCCCGGCCAAGGACGACCGGTTCTGCCGGCAGTCGACTGGCCTCAGGGGCGGCTACCGGTTCCTGATCCGGGGCAGATTCCGCTCCCTCCTCTCCCTGTTCGACCAACTCCGGTATCACCGGTGCCTCAGGGATCGGCAATTCCGGAGCAACAGCGATGTCGGCGGGCGTAGCGTCCTCGGCCGACTCTTCGCCGGTCAGATCCGGGGCGGCAGTATCGCACAACGCTTCGACGAACACTTCGGCGGCAACATCAAGGCCTTCGACCGGCGCCATCGCCCCGACTTCGACAACAGGCGCCGGGGCAGCCGCCACAGCCGCTTCAACGACTGCTTCCGTTGCAACGATTTCGTCCTGATCCTGGGCAGATGTTGCCGCCGACGGCTCGGGGGACGACTCGATGGGGGTGGGAAAAGACGGGGCAGCAACCTCCTCCGCCGCGACTTCGCTCGGTGCCGGTTCAACCGCAACGGGTTCTTCGGTCTTTGCACCGAATTTCTTTTTAAACCAGCCAAGCATCAGGTATTTGCCCCGGATTTCTCTATGGCAATCGCCAACACTTCGCGGATGGTGTGGGGATAGTGGAAGATCACGCCCTTGCGGACATCCTCGGGAATTTCCAGGACATCCTTCTCGTTGAGCACCGGCAGGATCAGCTCTTTGATCCCGGCCCGGAGCGCTGCCAGGACCTTTTCGCCAATGCCGCCCACCGGCAGGACATCGCCGCGCAGCGTGATCTCACCGGTCATGGCCACATCCTGACGAACCGGACAGCCGAGGATCACTGAAACCAGCGACGAAACCATGGCCACCCCGGCCGAGGGGCCGTCTTTGGGGATCGCTCCCTCGGGCACGTGCACATGCAGATCGATGCCCGCAAAAATATCCTCGTCGATGCCCAGATCCTTGGCGTGGGATTTGATGTAGGTCAAAGCCGCGGTGGCCGATTCCTTCATGACCTCGCCGAGTTTGCCGGTCAGGGTCAGGCCGCCCCTGCCCTTCATGCTTGACGTCTCGATAAAGAGGATCTGGCCGCCCACCGGCGTCCAGGCCAGGCCGGTCGCCAACCCCGGCCCCCAACTGCGGGCCTTCATCTCCGGGAAAAAGCGCTGCGGGCCCAGGAAATCGTAGAGTTTTTCCGGCGTCACCACCGTCTTCTCGGTCCGACCACGGGCAATGGCAGCGGCGGTGCCTCGGCAGAGGGCGGCGATTTCGCGCTCCAGATTGCGCACCCCGGCCTCCCGGGTGTACGAGGCGATCAGCGCCTCGATGGTGGCCTCCGGAATCTCCAGATCATCGGGTCGCAGGGCATGCGCCTCCAGCTGCTTGGACAGCAGATGCCGGGTGGCGATGGCCACCTTCTCCTTCTGGGTGTAGCCGGAGAGTTCGACCACCTCCATGCGGTCGCGAAGCGGCCCGGGGATGGTATCCAGGACGTTGGCGGTGGCGATGAACATCACCTTGGACAGATCGAATTCGATGTCCAGATAATGATCGGTGAAGGTCGAATTCTGCTCGGGATCGAGCACTTCGAGCAGGGCCGAGGAAGGGTCGCCGCGAAAATCGTTACCCAGCTTGTCGACCTCGTCGAGCAGGAACACCGGATTATTGGCCCCGGCCCGCTTAAGACTTTCGATGATCCGGCCCGGCAGGGCGCCCACATAGGTGCGCCGATGCCCGCGAATCTCGGCCTCGTCGCGAACCCCGCCGAGCGCGATGCGCACGAATTTGCGGTTCATGGTCCGGGCGATGGACTGGCCGAGCGAGGTCTTGCCGACCCCGGGAGGGCCGACAAAACAGAGAATCGGGCCATGGATGTCTTCTTTGAGCTTGCGAACCGCCAAAAACTCCAGAATCCGCTTCTTGATCTTTTTCAGGCCATAATGATCCTGATCGAGATCCGTTTCCGCCTGATTGAGATCCAGGGTATCCTTGGTGGAATCCATCCAGGGCAGGTCGAGAATCCAGTCGATATAATTACGCGACATCGAATACTCGGGCGAAGAGGGCGGAATCCGTTCCAGCCGGACCATCTCTTTATCGACCACGCTCCTGGCCTGCTCACTGAGCGCCTTCTCGGCCACCTTGGCCTTGAGTTCCTTGACCTCGACCTTGTCGTCGTCCCCTTCCCCCAGTTCCTTGCGGATGGCCGCCAGCTGCTGGCGGAGAAAAAATTCCCGCTGACGCTCGTCCATATCCTTTTTCATGGAGGCCTGGAGCTGATTGCTCATCTCCACGGTCTCCAGGCGGGCCGCGAGCTCCTTGGCCACATGGTGCAGGAGATCGTGGAGGGAGATGATTTCGAGAACCTCCTGCTCCTTTTCAATCTTCAGGTTGAGCTGGGAGCTGACCAAATAGGCCACATAAAACGGATTGGTCAGGCTGTTGACCGTAACCACCAGTTCCTGGGGCAGTTCGGTGGCAACGACCAGTTTCTGGAACTGAGCTTTGACGTTAAAAAGCAGGGCTTCGATCTTCTTGTCCTCGACGATTTCCATCGGGACTTCAACCGCCCTGGCCTTCATGTAGGGTTCGGAATCGACAAACTCGGTAACGGCGATCTTCTTGGTGCCGCTCACCAGCACCTGATAGAACCCCTCGGGCGCCTTATTGAGCTTGTGCAGATACCCGACCACCCCGATCTTGTAGAGATCTTCCGGGCCGAGCAGGTCGTCATCCTTGACCTGCTCCCGACGGCTTGGCACCAGACCGATGAGACGATCGCCCAGGAGGACATCGTCAATCAGCTGCTTGGAGGCATCGCTGGAAACCTGCAGAGGAAATCCCATGCCCGGATAAAAAACAAACCCGTGCAACGGCAGGATGGGGAGAATTTCGGGAATTTCCAACTGGGAAGGATCCGCTGTTTTCTGTGGTGCTTGCTGTTCGTTTTCCATGAATTATGCTCCAGGGGTTATCCTGATCGTCACTCTGCTTTTTCTGATCCGCTTAGGGAGGGTTATCTGCAATATGCCGTTGACATAGGTCGAAGCAACGTGCTCTACATCCACGGCGGACGGCAGAAACACGGTTCGCTGAAAACCGCCCAGTTCAATTTCGAGCTGATGAATGCAGGCGATGGACTGGTGCGCCGGCAACTGGCGAAAACCGCTGATCTGCAACTGCTGATCAGCAACCGTGACCCGAAGCGATTCACTCGCCACCCCGGCCAGATCGGCATAGACATGGATATTGTTTTCAGCCTCATAAATATCCACCGCCGGTTGCCAGCCTTCGGACTCCATCGGCATCATCTTTCGCAGGGACATACTGCGGAGGATGCGCCCCGTATGCTGCTGCATCTGCTGCAGCTCTTCCAATAATTTTTTACTGATCGAGTCCATCGATTCCTCCCAAACGCATGCTTCTTGCCGCAAAGCAGCGTGTTTATTCTGGCACAGGTTGCCTTGCCGGTCGAGGGCGGGCACTACCGGCGGGAGCCCCCGTGGTGTTGCCCGGACGTTTTCCTGTATGCATTATCCTGACGATTCGGGTTGCGCCGGCCATCAGATTGAATCGCTGCAGCGTATCGCCCCGGACGGCAGGGGCTTTCCCGACGGGAACCGTCCTGAAAACCCCTTAACCGTGCCCGCTGGCCGCTGCCCGGGCGCGGCGATGCGATACAAGTAACCACTATAACTATTCTGACAATTATAAATCAACAAAAACACCGAGCAAAAGGCAGGCATCTCTGCCAGATTCTGGAATTGTTTTTTTCATTGCTTTTCAAAAGTCCGGCGTTAATGTATAAGCCCGAATTGTACTGAACCCGCCAGCCCCGACATCCTGAATTTTTCTGGTTCCGGGATGTTGCTCTTGAGAGAAGTTTTCCGGTCGCCACGACCATGGCAGCACCGCCGGCAAGCCGGTTGCTCGAAAGCCCGGCCGGCTGCTTTTTCACGGGTTCGATTCTTTTTACACTCTTTTTCCATTACCTTTCTCTAATCGGAGGCTTATATGAGTAGTTCTTGTGGAGGATCCTGCGGGTCCGACCAGCCAAACAGCAGCTGCGGATCAGGCGATTCACGTTCAGGCGACGCCCGCCTGGCCCAGCAGGATATCGCCATCACCAAATCCCTGGGTAAAATTAAAAATAAAATCCTGGTCATGAGCGGCAAGGGCGGCGTCGGCAAGTCGACCGTCGCTGTCAACCTGGCCCTGTGCCTGGCCAAAAAAGGGCATAAGGTCGGCCTGATGGACGTCGATCTTCATGGCCCCGACGTTATCCGGATGCTCAACCTCACCGGCTCGCTCGAGGCTCCGGCCAACCCGAACGATCTGATTCCACCCCTGGCCTTCAACGACAATCTCAAGGTTGTTTCCCTTGAATATATGATGAAAAACCGGGACGATGCCATTATCTGGCGCGGGCCGCTCAAAATCCAGGCCATCCGTCAGTTCATCTCCGACATGGACTGGGGGACGCTCGACTACCTGATTGTCGATGCCCCTCCCGGCACCGGCGACGAACCGCTATCGGTCGCCCAGACTATCCCCGGAGTGCAGGCCGTGGTGGTGACCACCCCGCAGGCCGTGGCCCTGGCGGATGTCCGCAAGTCCATCAACTTCTGCAAGACCGTGGAAATGCCGATCGTCGGCCTGGTGGAGAACATGTCCGGCTTTGTCTGCCCGCACTGCGAGCAGACGGTAGATATCTTCAGCAGCGGTGGCGGCGAACAGACCGCCCGGGATTTCGATCTGCCGTTCCTCGGCCGGGTTCCCATGGACCCGCGCGTGGTGATCGCCGGCGACTCCGGCACCCCGTACCTTTCTTCGGATGAAGCAACGCCGGCCACCAAGGCCTTCGACGCCGTAGTCACCGCGGTTGAGCAGCGCCTGCCGCCCGGCCCGGTAACGGTGAACCCGTTTGCCAATGCCGGCTGCGCCTGCAGCCCCAGCGGTTGCCTTTCCGCCTCTAAATAACCTTCTTCTTCAATTCTCCCGCAGTCGGCCGCTCTGGCTGGCTGCGGGAAACAGCCCCGGGAATCAGGTCTATGCTTGTCAAACAACTCACGGTCGGCATGATGGGCGTCTGCTGTTATATCGTCTCCTGCGAAACTACCAAAAAAGCCGCCATCATCGACCCCGGCGGCGACGAGGACCGGATCCTCGATTACTGTACCACCAACGGACTGCAGGTGGAGTATATCATCAACACCCACGGGCACCCGGATCATGTCTGCGGCAACGGCCGCATCCAGGCGGCAACCGGGGCGCAGATCGTTATGCATAGCGCCGATGCCGCCTACTTCGATGACCCGCGCATCAAGGATTACTTTTCCTCGCTGGGCATGGACGAATCCCCGCCGATCGGGCTGATCGTGCAGGACGGCGACGTCATCACAATCGGCGAGGAACAGCTGCAGGTCATCCATACCCCCGGCCACACCCCGGGCGGCATCTGCCTGTACAGCCAGCCCCACTGCTTCACCGGCGACACCCTCTTTGTCGGCGCGGTCGGCCGGACCGATTTTCCGGGCGGCTCCATGGAGCAGATGTCCCAGGCAATCCGAACCCGACTCCTGACCCTGCCCGAAGACACCTTGGTCTGGCCGGGACACGGGTACGGCGGGCTACAGTCCACCATCGGCCGCGAAGCCAAAACCAACCCCTATTTCTGATCCCCGCCGCGCTCTTGATGTTGAACAGTTGCGACCACCAGACCTGCCGGTCCGCCCATGCGTGAGATCATCCTCGGCACCGCCGGTCATGTCGACCACGGCAAGACCAGCCTGATCCGTGCGCTTACCGGCATCGAGACCGATCGCCTCAAAGAGGAGAAGGAGCGCGGCATCACCATCGAGCTGGGTTTTGCCTATCTCGACCTGCCCTGCGGCCATCGTCTCGGGATCGTCGACGTGCCGGGCCACGAGAAGTTTATCCGCAACATGGTGGCCGGCACCGCCGGTATGGATCTGGTGGCCTTTGTGATCGCCGCCGACGAGGGCATCATGCCCCAGACCGTCGAGCATTTCGAAATCTGCCAGCTGCTCGGAGTCCGCGACGGGCTCGTCATTCTCACTAAAAAGGATATGGTCGAACCGGATTGGCTGGACATGGTCACTGAGGAGGTGCGCGATTTCTTCAAGTCCAGCTTTCTGGAAAACGCCCCGATCGTGCCGGTGGATTCTCTCAGCGGCGAGGGGATTGGGGAGCTTGTCAAACTGCTCGACGCCAAGGTGGCGGCCAGTAATTTTCATGAGGAATACGGCCCGTTTCGATTGGCGGTGGACCGGGTTTTTTCGATGAAGGGTTTCGGCACGGTGATCACCGGCACCTCGCTTTCCGGCCGGGTCGAAACCGGGGCGGAACTGATGTTTTATCCCGGCGGCCTGACCGCCAAAATCCGCGGCATCCAGGTGCATGGCCGCGATGTCGATCTGGTCGAAGCCGGTCACCGCACCGCGATCAACCTCCAGGGCATCGAGAAGGAACAGATCAACCGCGGCGACGTGGCGGCGACTCCGGGCAGCCTGGTCGCCTCCACCCTGCTCGATGCCGACTGCCAGTACCTGCCCACGGCCCGCAAAGACTTGAAAAACCGTACCCAGGTCCGAGTCCACCTCGGCACCCGGGAAATCGTCGGCCGAGTCCTGCTGCTGGAGGCGGAAACCCTGAAGCCCGGCGAGACCGGTCATATCCAACTCCTCCTCCAGGACCCGGTGGCCGTCTGGCCGGGAGATCGCTACGTGATCCGCAGCTATTCGCCGATCACCACCATCGGCGGCGGGACCATTCTCAGCAATGCTCCCAAAAAACGAAAACGGTCCCTGGAACGGGATCGGGAAGACAATCGCGCCCACTTTGCCGCCCTCAAAACCGCCGACAACGAGCAGAAACTGCTGCTGCTGATTGCGGAGTGCGGCCGCCAGGGGATCACCGCCGACCAGTTGGCGGCCCGCACCGGGACGTTCAGCAAAAAGCTCAAAAAAATACTGCAGCACCCGATTTCAACCGGGGCGCTGCAGGTGGTCGATTCGGAGAGCCAGCGGCTGCTCGCCGCCTCGGTGGCCGAGACCGTCAACCAGCAGATCCTTGACCTGATGGCCGCCTTTCACCGGAAAAATCCGCTGAAAACCGGGCTGGCCAAGGAAGAATTGCGCTCCCAGCTGCGGCCTCCGGTGGACCAGCGAATCCTCCACGCTCTGCTGGGCAGCCTGGTGAAGAAAGGGCTGATCGAACAGAGCGGCGCCGAAGTCAAGCTCACCGGTTACACCGTCACCCTGGAGATCAACGAGCAGGAGATGGAGGAAAAAATCGGCAACCTCTACCGCGATGCCGGCCTCATCCCGCCCAATCTCAAAGAAGTGCTGGCCGAGTTCACCGAATTCCCCGAACGACAGATCCGGCAGGTGATCGATCTGCTGCTGGCCAAGGGCGCCTTGATCAAAATCAACGAAAGCCTCTGTTTCCATGCCCCGGCCATCGCCAAACTGCAGGAAGACGTGGTTGCGTTCATCCGTCGAGAAGGCGAAATCGATGCCCCGCGATTCAAGGAGCTCACCGGCCTGACCCGGAAATTTTCCATCCCGCTGCTTGAGTATTTCGACAAAATCAAACTGACCATCCGCATCGACGACAAACGTGTCCTGCGCAAAGGATAACCCCCCGCCTATCGCCTGAATCTCCCGTTTTCCAAAAAGAATACCACCTGCGCCAGCACCGACCGGTGGCGCATGATCCAAGAATGTCCGTAGGGAACAACGAGAAAATCGGCCATCCCGGGCAGCTGTGCCCGGGCTACCGAAACCTTGCCGTCGCCGGGGCCCGGGAAAAAGCGGGAAAGCCCGAAGGCTGGCCGATTGCCGGTGATGATCCCCACCGGACAGGGCGGTGCCGCCAGGCAGAGGGGCGGAGCAGGCGGAGCCGTGCCCAACTGAGCGACAGCCGGGCCGAACAGCCAGCGGAACCAGCGATAACGGCCGAGATGATCGACCACTTCACTGCCCTGATTGGGCGGACTGAGCATCACCACCCGACAGAGATCGGGCGGGGATTCGCTGGAGAGGTACGAGCGGAGCAAAAGGCCGCCCATGGAATGGGTTACAAAATGGATGGTATCGATGCCGCCCCGGCGCAAGTCCGCCACCGCCGGCGGAATGGCGATGCGGGCCAGGACCTCGACCGGGTGACGACGAGAGGGGTAGCCGACATTGACCACGGGGTAACCGTGCCGCTGGAGATACGCAGCCAGCGGTCTCATCGAGCGGTGGGTGCGGGCCAGGCCATGGAGCAGCACAACCCCGGCCTTGGGGTGTTGGCCCGCCGCTGCCGCCGAAGTCATCTTGGTCATGCTCAGGTTATTGATTTGCCAGCGGGAGGAGCCCCGCCGGCATCGTTACCCTAGAAGGTGACCAGACGATCGCTCTCCGCAATAAGTCGGTACAGATCCCGCTGCTTTGCCCGTTGATGATAACCGGCCTCCACCCCGTGGAGGTCAAGTAATTTCCCTCAGGCGAGCAGCACGCCCTCGGAGAGGGTAAAGAGCTTTGCCAGATCAAGGAGGGGAAAATCCTCCGAGGCCAGCGAAGTGTAGCGCACCGACGGCCCGTTGAGAAAAACGGTGACTTCATCCATCTCCTCCAACATCAGGTTGGCCATCCTGAAACCGTTCCACACGATTTCAGGGTCGCCACTGCACACCATCAAGGTCACTTTCATTACCTACACCTCCCAGGGAACCGAATGTTTCAAGGCACGCAGCGGAGTTTGGCTTCGTGGCGTTTTGCACCGTCATCCGCTCGCAAGGACAGCTGTTCCCTATTTGACGAAGCGCAGACCGGCGATCTTCAGTGCCCCACGATGATAGCCATCCGGAAAAAGGGCCTCAAAGGCCTCCAGTTCCAGGTTGCCCTTCTCGCAGGTTTCATAGATATTGGGAATCCGCTGCTCCCGTTGATAGACATCGCGAAGAAAATGAATGATGCGCCAGTGGTCCTCGGTCAGGCGTCCCGCCGGAATCTTCATCTCCATGGCCCGATGCACGGCATAGTTTTCGTCCCAGGATTCCGGATCGACCAGAAATCCGCGGACATCCGTGCAATACACTTTTTCGTTGGCCAAGGCCCGCATATCGGCGACACTTTCCTTGAGATGCGCGCCATAGTCCATGTGGCTGACCCGATAGTGCACACCCGCAATCCGACACACCCCCCGGTGATAGCCGGTGGGAAACAATTTTTTCATTTCCTGGGGACGAAGACCGATGGCCTTACAGGTGGCAAAGATCGTTGGGCAGACCCCGGTTTGCGCATAGGTATCCCGAATGTACCGAATGACATCCCAGTGTTCGCCCGAGAGCACGGGGATGTCGCATTCCCTGGCGATACCCTCGGCAAAATCTTCGCTCCAGCATTGCGGGTCAAGCAAACACCCCTGATCGTCCATTGGATAGGAGGTGTTTTTATAAGTAAACGGCTTCATTTCTTCTCCCTTGGTATAAATAACCCGCAAGGGGTACGGACGCAACGACGCCCTCACGGAGAGGTTGCGTACCCATACCGCTCACAGCATGACAACGGCTGCGGACGTTCCCATCCGCAGCCGGTACGTGTGTTTATTTGACAAATCGCAATCCCGCTATTTTCAGTGCCCCACGGTGGTATCCATGCGGAAACAGCGATTCAAAATTTTCGAATCCCAGATCACAGGCTTCGCAGGTTTCATAAATAGTTGGAATTCTTTTTTCTTTCTTAAAGACATCGCGTAGATAGGTAACAACCTGCCAATGGTTGTCGGAAAGTTGCCCATGGGGGATATTCATCTCCAGGGCACGATGCATGGCAAAATTTGCATCCCAGGTGTCAGGGTCGATCAAAAAGCCGCGCACATCAACGCAATACTTCTTATTGCCGGAAAGCGCTTTCAGATCGTCCGCGGCTTCCTGGAGGAACGCTTCGTCCGGCAACGGATGCACACGGTAGTTTACTCCGGCAATTCGACACACCCCCCGGTGGTATCCCGTGGGAAACAGTTTTTTCATCTCCCGCGGCCGGAGACCATTGGCTTTGCAGACGGCAAAAATAGTGGGACAGACCCCGGAAGCTTCGAGCGCCTCCCGCACAAAACGAATGACCGCCCAATGTTCGCTGGTCAAATCTTGAATTTCGCATTCCCTGGCCATCCCTTCGGCAAAATTCGGGTCCCAGAATTTTGCATTCAGTAAAAAGCCCTGATCGTCGACCTGATAGGTGGTGTCTTTGTAGGAAAAATGTTGCATACGTTTTCTCCGTTGTTGTCAAAAACCTTCCTCGCTTTCCCCGGACCCGGTCAGGACTCCCCCCTGCCAATGACTTGCCGAAAGAAAACACCCAGTCACCCAACCAATTTGGATACAACGCCAAAATGTTACCATCGGAATTATTTTCCCGCAAGATCCTTAAGAACGCATTTTGTCGTTACAATCAGATTCCGACCATGTACTCAGCCCGCACCGCGTGCCAACAAGAGAAACCCGGATCACGCCTCGCACAACGCCAGCCCCTTGGCCGCCAGCTGAATATGTTCTTTTTCCATTTCGGCAATGGCATTGAAGACCTGCGCCAAAGGCTGCCCCTGGAAACGGTGCGCCAGGTTGCGGCAGAGGTCATAGGCGGCATACTCGACGACCAGGACCATTTCCATGGTGGCCCGGCACGGTGT
>CAIMMA010000307.1 GCA_903842475.1 uncultured bacterium | reverse complement strand
GGTGGTCACATTGAGAGCCACCGCGGTTTGCCCATGGGAATTGCTGGCCGCAGCAAAGGCCATGTCCCCCAGGCTGAACAACAGGCCGCCATGGGTCATGCCGTGAAAATTGAGCATCGACTCGGTCACCACCAGCGATACCCGGCTGTAACCCGGTTCAATAGCTTCGATGGTGGCGCCCAGCCAGTTGACATAGGGATCCTTGCGGATAAATGCTGCAATGTCAGGATTGATCATGCTGCCTTTTTCTGGTTACGGTGGGCAAATCGAAATAATGGTTGCCAGTTGTTTGGCTTAATCGTCATGAAATACAGCGGCAGCGATGGCCTACTCAATAATTTGCATCGGCAAAGGCTAGCCAACCGCCGGCACCGATGAGCTTCTTGTCAAAGGCGTTGAGGGTAAAGGCGCAGACCACGGCACTCTCGTGGCTGGTGGCGGTCAAGGTTTCTCCCTCCAGATCCACCGCCACGCTCACCTGGCCCTTGAGGGCGAAGAGGCGATCAAGGTCGGCCTTGCTTAACTCCACGGCAAGGATGCCGCAGTTGAACATGTTCTGGCGGAAGATGCGGGCGAAGCTCTCGCCTATCACCACATTGATGTCGTTGACTTCCAGGGCCCAGACCGCGTGTTCCCGGGAGGAACCGCAGCCGAAGTTCGAGCGGGTTATCAGCACCCGGGCCACCTGTAATTCCTGGGAATGCGGGTCAAACTGACCGCCTTCCAGGTGCAGGTCTTCCAGCAAGTGGGGCTGCAGGGCCTTTTTGGTGATCTCCGTCAGGTATTTGGCGGGGATGATTTCATCGGTATTGATATCGTTTCTGTCAATAAAGGCCGCAGGGCCACCAAACTGTTTCATATCGTCTCTCTTTTTCGTATCAGGAAAGCTATCAATCAAGAAAACGGCGGGGGTCGGTGATTGCACCGGTGACGGCGGCAGCCGCCGCGCTGGCCGGACTCATCAGGTGGACCATGCCGCCTTTGCCCATGCGGCCGTTGAAGTTGCGGTTGGTGGTCGAGGCGCAGGCCTCCCCTTCGGCAAGCACGCCGCTGCTCATGCCCAGGCAGGCGCCGCACGTGGGATTGAGCACACAGAAGCCGCTGTCCATGAAGATTTTGAGTAAGCCTTCTTCCAGCGCCTGGGAATAAATAGCCGGGGTTGCCGGGGTCAGGATGCCGCGAACGCTGTCGGCAATGGTTTTGCCCTTGAGGATGGCGGCAGCTTCACGGATATCCTCGATACGGCCGTTGGTGCATGAACCGATGTAGACCTGATCGATTTTGGTTCCTGCCAATTCGTCAATGTCCTTAACGTTGTCGGGCTTGTACCCATAGGTGACCTGGGGCGCGAGGGTGCTGACGTCAAGGGTCAGAACCCGCTCGTAGTGCGCGTCGGGGTCGGAATGCCATCGGGTGAAGGTTTCAGCGGCCTGTTCCACGCTTTGGTATTGGTCTTTGATAAAGGGCCAGAGGTAGCGGGCGGTGACGATATCCGGCCGGCAGACGCCTGAGGTGGCTCCGGCTTCGACCGCCATGTTGCAGAGCGTCATCCGCGAGGACATGTTCATGGCATCGACCACCGAACCGCAGAATTCGATCACCAGATCCGTGCCGCCGTTGACCGTCAACTGTTTGATGATGTTGAGGATAATATCCTTAGCGACCACGCCTTTAGGCAGGACGCCCGTCACCTCGATTTTCAGGGAGCGCGGAGTGCGGAAGGCGCAAACCCCTTTGAGGATGCCCACTTCAAGGTCGGTGGTGCCTACCCCGGCGGCAAAGGCGCCGAAAGCCCCATGCGTGCAGGTGTGTGAGTCACCCATGATGACCGTGTTGCCCGGCCGGATGAAACCTTTTTCCGGAAAGAGTGCATGGCAGACCCCGTTTCGGCCGATATCGAAAAAGTCTTTGATGTTATGGCGTCTGGCCCAGTCGCGCATGATCTTGGCCTGGGTTGCGGTCTTGGAATCCTTGGGCGGGGTCACATGGTCGATGACCGCCTTGATGCGGGCCGGATCGCACACCCGGTCCATTCCTTTTTCGACGAGATCCATGATCGCAATGGGCGTGGTGATTTCATGGCACATGATGACATCGATATCAAGCACCATGTTCCCAGGCGACGGGGTATCCCGCAGATGGGCCGCAAAGATTTTTTCAGTGATGGTCTGTCCCATTGAGCAACTCCAGAGTGGTGAAAACGGAAAAAGGAAAGCAGGGTGATCGGGAAGCGATGTCGCCCTTAATGTTGATGAAATCGAACTAATTACACCCCGCGGCCGGGTTCGTCAATTTTTTTTCCAGCAATCAGCAGACGCCTTGCCAGGGGATATCAACTGTACATTATCGGATTGATTGCTTATACTGCCCAATGATTTTCTCCGTCCAGCCGCAAGCGATTGAACAAGGACTGCTCACCGAACTCTCAACCCGACCACACGACCCATGATTCATTCTTTCTTGATTCGATATACTGCGCTTTTTTTACTGCTTGTCGGTTTGCTGCCGATACAGGCTTTCGCCGCCCATGGGGTCAGTATTGATGGCAACTTGAAGTACCCCAAGGATTTTTTAAGATTCGAGTACACCGCACCGGAAGCTCGCAGCGGCGGCACGCTGGTGCTGCACGATCTCGGCAGCTTTGAGAAAATGAATCCCTTCACCCTCAAGGGGGCCGCGCCCCATGGTCTGTCGCCCTACGTGTTTGAAACCTTGGCGGTCCCAAGCCTGGATGAACCCTTTGCCCAATACGGATTGCTCGCTTCTGATATCGAGTTGGCCAAGGATAAGAAATCGGTGACCTTTACCCTGAATGCCAAGGCTCGCTTTTCCGATGGTGCGCCGGTGACCGTCGATGATGTCAAATTCTCCCTGGATACGCTGAAGAGCGAACAGGCCCATCCCTTCTATCAGATGTATTTTCACGATATCGAGGGAGCCGACATTCTCGATAAGCAGCGGATTCGGTTTCGTTTTGCCCGACCGAATCGCGAACTGCACATGGTGGCGTCCCAGTTGCCGGTATTGAGCAAGCAGTTTTATACCCGCCACCCGTTCAATCCCACCGACGGTAAGGATGCCATGGTCGTTCCCGTCGGTTCGGGTCCCTATCTGGTTGTCGAGGTGTTGCCCGGCAAGTCGATCACCTACAGAAAAAATCCAGACTATTGGGCCGGCAATCTCCCGGTACGCAAAGGCCTGTTTAATTTTGAGACGATTGTGGTCAAATATTTCAAGGATCCGGTGGTCAGCATCGAGGCCTTTAAGGCCGGTGAATTTGATTACATGATGGTGAATATTGCCAAACAGTGGCAGCGGGACCTCACCGGCCGCAGGTTTGATTCCGGCGAACTGATCAAGCAGACCTTTCCCCATCATAATAACGCCGGGATGCAGGGGTTTGTCTTTAACACCCGAAAACCTTTGTTCCAGGATCGCCGGGTACGCAAGGCCCTGGGCCTGGTATTCGATTTCGAATGGACCAATAAAACCTTGTTTTTTTCCCAGTACACCCGGTCTAACTCCTATTTCTCCAATTCAAACTTTGCCGCCGCAGGATTACCGGATAGTGCCGAATTACAATTGCTCGAACCCTATCGAGACCAGCTGCCCGCAGAAGTTTTCTCGCAAGCGCTCCTGCCACCGTCCACGGATCCGCCCGGAAGTCTTCGTGCCAATATGCAGGAAGCAAAAATGTTGCTGGAACAGGCCGGCTGGACGATAAAAGAAGGGACACTTGTCAACGTCCAAAACGAGCCCTTCAGGTTTGAAATCCTGTTGGCTGACGGATCGTTTGAGCGGGTCATCGCTCCTTATGTCAGCAATTTGAAAAAGTTGGGAATCGACGTTACCTATCGAGCCATTGATCCGGCGCTCTATGCCGACAGAATAAAAAATTTCGACTTTGACATGGTGGTCACCACCTACGGCCAGTCGCAATCGCCGGGCAACGAACAACGTGATTTTTGGACGACAGCAGCCGCGAGCCGCATGGGCTCACGAAATCTCGCCGGGATCAACAGCCCGGTGGTCGATGCCTTGGTGGACGCCATTATTTACGCGGAAACCCAGGCGCAGTTGGTCACCGCCTGCCGGTCGCTGGACAGAGTTTTATGGCATGGTTATTATCTGGTGCCGAACTGGTATCTCGCCAACCACCGTCTGGCCTATGCTGCCAAACTGAAGCATCCCCAAAAATTACCGCTCTATTTCAGTCATGAGCAGTGGCTCGATACGTGGTGGCTGCAATGAAAAACTTCGGTGAATCATGGTGAACCATTGCATTTGCCTTCCGAATTGGGCAATATGAAGTTTTCTCGGTCGCTTCAAGGATGCTTGACTCCATAAATGTTTGTCTGCTTGAGGTGTATCTCATTGCTGGTTCCTTACTGATCGGATCGCTCACGATTTTAAGCAATTGAATGTTTTTCAAATACATTATCATTAAATGGCATGAGTATATCCACGGAAAAAAATAATAAAGAGCATCAATGGATCTATCTCACGGGCAAGGAGATTTATCATTTTTTCAGCCGGGTGAAGGGACGGTTGCAAGGCATGCATGTCTATGCTCTGGTGGGCAAGAGCGGCACCGGCAAAAGTTTTCGTGCA
The DNA here is from genome assembly GCA_903842475.1 of uncultured bacterium. Taxonomy (GTDB): domain Bacteria; phylum Desulfobacterota; class Desulfobulbia; order Desulfobulbales; family Desulfobulbaceae; genus Desulfobulbus. The sequence continues at coordinate 1,557 of CAIMMA010000307.1, read as the reverse complement.
AAGTTGCTGGCCGAGAAGATCGGGGCGCCCTATATCGTCGATGACGGGCTCCTGATCCATGATACCACCATTCTGGCTGGTCGCTCTGCCAAGCAGGAGAAAAATTACATCAGCGCCATTAAAACCGCCCTGTTCTCCGACCCTGACCACCGGCAGGGGGTCGTGCAGATGATTCAGGAGAAAAAAATCAAAAAAATTCTTCTGCTTGGCACTTCGGAAAAAATGGTCACCAGATTGGCGGAAACCCTTGAATTGCCGCCGATCAGTCAAATTATTACCATCGAGGAAATCGCCAGCCAGAAAGACATCGAAAATGCAATCAAGTCACGGTTTGAAGAAGGCAAGCATGTTATCCCGGTTCCCGCCATTGAGGTAAAAAGGGATTATGCCCAGATTCTTTCAGATTCCATCCGCATTTTTTTTAAAGGCTCCAGTCACCCGGACGGCAACAAAAAAGCCCGGTTTTTTGAAAAATCGGTGGTGCAGCCCGCCTATCATGAAAAAGGCAAAGGGGGGACCGTCTCTATTTCCGAAGCAGCGCTTACCCAGATGATTCTTCACTGCATCGATGAGTATGACGGGGAGATTCTGGTGCGTAAGATCAAGGTCAAAATCGGCCGGGGTGGATACAGTATTGACCTGTTCATCGAAGTGCCGTATGGGAAAACCTTGACCGGCGAGTTGCATATTTTAAGGGCCTATATTCAAGATAACATCCAGAAGTATACGGGGATCATGATCGATAATCTTGAGATATCGATCGACAGTATTTCTCAAAGGAAAAAAGAGCCTTTGAAAAATACTAAAAAAACAGTGTAAGTACAGTTTTCAGGTTTTTTCGACTTGTTTATGGTTGCATGGTATCACGTCAATTTCCCCTGCTTGCGTCACTTGCCAAGGCAATTTTTTTCAATTACTTTTCCGCCATCGCTTGATGGGTATCGAGAGATAATCGCTGGTTTTTCATTAACCCGGGAGATGAGACGTAAACTCGACCGCACCAGCGGTGGCTCAATAAGCTGTCCTTTTTAGATACTAGCATCAACCGATATTCACCGGTTGTTCACCGCAACCGAAGCAGTTTTACGGGTGCATCGCTTTTTGTAATTATCACTTGACGCCTGGTAAACGGTCTTGTTATAAGTTCAATGTTTTGAGTGGTTTTTTCGGAAGTGGCTGTTGTGAATGTTGTTGTCGGAATGGTTTTAGGGCGTTTTAAGGGTCTCTAGAGCGTATCTGAGGCAGATTTTTGGCCGTAGGTACGAAATACCCCCTTGCGCTCGCCTCATCAGGCAATCCGGAAGCGCTGTTTTCCCTTCACTGCTGCACATCTTTAGTATCACTTGACGCACGCTCCGCTGTTTAAAAAAAGCGGGGCATTGAGTGGTTTTTTCGCAAGTGGCAGCGGTAACCAGTGCTTACGGAAGAATCTCTAATTCACCATGCGAAGGTATTCCGCATTTTTGAATAAGGGAGTCTGTACGCCTTCGTCTCAGTACGACATTTTCCGCTTCTCCTTGTCCAACCTCCTGCCACGAAAAAAACGACCACTCGTCG
>CAIMMA010000306.1 GCA_903842475.1 uncultured bacterium | reverse complement strand
GGTGGTCACCCCGACCACCGTGGCCAGATAGAGTTGAGTCAAATCTTTCTGTTCCCTGAGCAACCGGATTTTATTGCCGTTGATATCGACGCTGCCGCTACTGTTCATTTCGATTGGTCATCTCGGTTATCCCGCCGGTAAACAAAGCCATCCGTTCCTGGTACAGGCACTCCCCGAAAAAACGTCGGGCGCCTCCTCCATGCGATCCCCATTATAGAGCAACTTCGAGTCAAAAGCTACCTGCCAGAAACCAGCGGAGGGGCTGCTCCCGGAAATACCGCAAACATGTCTGCCCGATCCCCGGATTCATTGACAGCGGCCAGGATGGAGTTTCCGCGGGCAGGCCCGCTCTCCCAAACCGAGCAACCGGGTTTCCCCTTGACAGCTTGTTGTGCATCAAATATATCAGACCTTATTGCTCTTATATACCCTTATTGGTGCACACTATGCGACTCACCCGGGCTGCCGAATATGCCATCCGCTGCATGATCTACCTGTCCAAGCAGGGACAAGGGGTGCTCACCAGCCGCCAGGAGATTGCCCGGCAGGCCGACATCCCCGCCCATTTTCTGGCCAAGATCGCCCAGGACCTGGCCAAAGCCGGCCTGATCGAGATTCGCCAGGGCGCCCGCGGCGGTTTTCTCCTGAGTAAACAACCCGCGGCCATCAGCCTGCTAGAGGTAGTGGAAACCATGATCGGCGAAATTTCCCTCAACGACTGCATCGCCCGGCCAGCCGGTTGCAAGGCCAGCTACCATTGCACCGTGCACCGCGTCTGGCTGGATGCCCGCGACCAATTACGCCTGACGCTCGGACGGGTCAGCTTCGATCAACTGATCGTGGCGACCGATTGTCTGCCGCCGTATCCCCAGCCCCTCCTGGATCCGGAGGGGCTAGAGCCGACCCTCTCCTCCATGACCGATTTGCAATAACCGATCCCCATGGAAAACAATACCAACCACCAACCGAGCCTCCTCACCCGAATCTATTGTTTCTACCGTGACGGCTTCCGGCAGATGACCCTGGGCCGGACCCTGTGGAAAATTATCTTCCTCAAACTGTTTATTATGTTTGCAGTCTTGAAATTTTTCTTTTTTCCTGATTTCCTGGCTACCAAGTTTTCAACCGATTCGCAACGGGCCGAGTATGTGATCGACCAACTGACCCATCCGGCCCAAGGTTATACCAAACCCGTACAAGGAGAATGATTATGATCGAAAACCTTGACCTGAGCATGGTCAACTGGGCCAGGGGGCAATTTGCCCTGACGGCCATGTACCACTGGCTATTTGTGCCGCTCACCCTGGGGATTTCATGGATTATCGCGTTTTACCACACCATCTATGTCAAAACCGGGAACGAGGAATGGAAACGGCTCACCAAGTTCTGGATGAAACTCTTTGGGATCAACTTCGCCATCGGAGTGGCCACCGGCATCATTTTAGAATTTGAATTCGGCACCAACTGGTCGAATTACTCCTGGATGGTCGGCGATATCTTCGGCGCCCCCCTGGCCATCGAAGGCATCTTCGCTTTTTTCCTGGAAGCCACCTTCTTTGCCGTCATGTTTTTCGGCTGGAACCGGGTTTCCAAAGGTTTTCACCTCTTTTCCACCTGGATGGTGGCGGTCGGCTCCAATCTGTCGGCGGTGTGGATTCTGGTCGCGAATGCCTGGATGCAGCACCCGGTCGGCCAGGCCTTCAACCCCGATACCGCCCGCTTCGAGATGCAGAATTTCTATGAGGTCGCCTTCTCGCCCTATGCGGTCAATAAATTCGTCCATGCCACCAGCAGTTCCATGATGATCGCCGCACTGTTTGTCCTGTCGATCTCGTCGTGGTACCTGTTGCGCGGACGGCATCTGGTCATGGCCAAACGCTCCATCGTTGTAGCTGCCACCTTTGGCCTGCTGGCCTCGGTCTTCACCATCTTCAATGGCGACGAGTCGGCCTATGAAATCGCCAAGGTGCAGCCGATGAAACTGGCGGCCTTCGAAGGACTGTACGACGGCAAGAGCAACGCCGGCCTGGTGGCCTTTGGCATCGTCAACCGCGACAAAAAAGTCTACGATACCCAGGAACCCTTTGTGGGCTACAATCTCCATATCCCCGGCCTGCTGTCGCTGATGGCCAACCGCTCCTTCAATTCCTTTGTTCCGGGCATGAAGGATCTGGTGTATGGCAACGCCGAGCACAATATCCTCGGATCCGCCCAGAAGATGGAGCGGGGCAAAAAGGCGGTCGCCAGCCTGGATGCCTATAAAAAGGCCAAGAAAGCCGGTGATAAAGACGCGGCGGCCACCCATCTTGCAACCTTCAACGAATACAAGGAATTCCTCGGGTACGGCTATCTGCAGAAACCCGAAGAGGCGGTGCCGCCGGTGGCCCTTTCGTTCAACGCCTTCCACGTCATGGTACTCCTCGGCACCCTGTTCCCGCTGATTTTCATCAGTTATCTCTATTTCTCCCTGAAAGGGACGCTGGTGGAAAAGAAATGGCTGCTGGGACTGGGCACCATCACCTACCTGCTGGGCATCGTCGCCACCCAGGCCGGCTGGGTGGTGGCTGAGGTGGGCCGCCAACCTTGGGCCATTCAGGGCCTGCTGCCGGTTTCCGTGGCCAGGACCAACCTGACCACCGGTACGGTGCAGGCCACTTTTTTCATGTTTCTTGCGCTGTTCACCCTGCTGCTTATCGCCGAGATCAGCATTATGACCAAACAGATCAGCATCGGACCGGAGGAAAATTAAAATGATCGAAAAACTTGATTACGCCACGCTGCAGCATCTCTGGTGGTTGCTCTGTTCGGTGGTCGGCGCCCTGTTTCTCTTCCTCACCTTTGTCCAGGGCGGTCAAAGCCTGCTCTGGCAGGTGGCCAAAACCCCGACCGAAAAAGACCTGGTGATCAATTCGCTCGGCCGCAAATGGGAGTTGACCTTCACCACCCTGGTACTCTTTGGCGGCGCCCTGTTCGCCTCGTTTCCCAAATTCTACTCCACCTCGTTCGGTGGCGCCTACTGGGTGTGGATCCTTATTCTCTTTACCTTCATCCTCCAACCGGTCGGCTACGAGTACCGCAAAAAACAGTGGAACCTCTACAGCAGCCTGGTGTACGAAGGGTTTCTGCTCATCAACGGGACGATCGGCATCCTGCTGATTGGCGCGGCGGTCGGTACCTTTTTCACCGGCAGCCATTTTCAGTTGAGCACCCAGAACTTCGTCACCTGGACCCATCCCCTCCGCGGCTTGGAGGCGGCCTTGAGTCCCTCGGTCTCCAGTCTCTTCAACATCGCCATGGGCCTGTTTCTGGTGTTCAACGCCAGGACGCTCGGGGCCATGTACCTGATCAACAACCTCGAACTCGGCGAAATCCCCGAGATGGCGCCTCGCCTGCGCCGCGCCTGCTGGCAGAATTTCCTCTGTTCCCTGCCCTTTCTCACCCTCATCCTCGGCTCGCTGCTGATGATGCCGGGATTCGGGATTGTCGATACCCAGGGCACCATCGAAATCGTCAGCTTCAAATATCTGCGCAATCTGGTGGCCAACCCCTGGCTGATCGCACTCCTGGCGGCGGGCCTGACCCTGGTGGTTGCCGGGGTATGGAGTACCGCTAAAACCGAAGAAACCAAAGGCATCTGGTCTGGCGGTCTGGGGACGGTGCTGGTCGGATTGACCGTGCTGCTGCTGCCGGCCTACAATATGACCGCCTTCTACCCCTCCAAGGTTGATCTGCAGTCCAGCCTGACCATCTACAATGCCTCCTCGAGCCCCTATACCCTCAAGGTCATGACCTATGTAGCCCTGGGCATTCCCTTTGTGCTCGCCTATGTCGCCTACGTCTGGTGGCTCATGAACCGAAACAAGCTGAAGATCGAGGATACCGGCGACCGGGCCGCCTACTGAGTCGGCCCCGGACAACCGACCGTTTCGACCGGGGAGGCGCTTTCCTCCCCGGACGCACTTTTCCCTTTCAGATCAGGAGAAAACCATGAGCATTGTCTTATTGATTACCTGGGTGGTTCTGCTGGCGGCGTCCTATGTGGCGGCCGTGCATCTGCTGAAGAAACTCGAGCTGTATTGAACCGCCAATCAAAGCACGAGCACCCGATAACACCCGGCGCCCTGGTCAAACCGCCAGGGCGCCGGTATTGCAGCCGGTACTTGTCGGCCACCGGCGCGATCCGGGGGTAACAGCGTAGGAGTACCCTGCTGCCGGATACCACGGATACCACGTAGAAAAACCCTCCATTTTTTTCTTTTGGCAGGCAACAAAGTCCTGGCATCTTTTTTTCAAGTATGCCAATTATGCCCTACCTTCGGTCGGTTTCGCCGCCGGCCGAAGGGTGCGACCAACGATACGCAAGCCCCATCTCCGCTCGCCCATATTGAAGGAGGAAAACAAATGCTGAAACCGTTGTGCTCTCTTGGCTCACTGCTGGCGGTCGCCGGCCTGGCGCTTGCCCTTGGCGCCCATTCGGCGACTGCCGCTCCAGCCCAATCCATCAAAATAGCCACCCAATCGCCGCTCTCCGGCGACCAGTCCGTGGTGGGGGTTGACATCAAACGCGGCGCCGAACTGGCGCTGGAGCAACTGGGGAAACCGCTGGCGGACCTGGGCATCAAAGTCGACCTTGCCCCCTTCGATGATCAGGCCAACCCCGACACCGGGGTGGCCAATGCCAAACGCATCGTTTCCGACCCCGCCATCCTCGCGGTGATCGGCCACTACAATTCCGGGGTGCAGATCCCCTCGTCCGAGGTGTATCACACTTCGGGGCTGGCCAATGTCTCGCCCGCCAACACCAACCCGAAGGTGACCACCCGCGGCTATGCGGAGATCAACCGCATCGTCGGCCGCGACGATGTCCAGGGCGTGGTCGGCGCCGACTTCGCCGCCGGTCATGGAATCAAGAGCGTCTTCGTGGTCCATGACAAAACCGCCTATGGCCAGGGCATTGCCGAATTCTTCAAAAAACGCGCCGAAGAAAAAGGACTGAAGGTCCTGGGCTTTGAAGGCACCGAAGAAAAGGCGAATTTCGACGCCCTGCTCAGCCCGGTGATCGCAGGCAATCCCGACATGGTCTTCTTCGGCGGTATGACCTTTCAAGGCGCGGTCCTGTTCAAGCAAGCCCGGGAACGCGGCTACGAGGGCCTGTTCATGAGCGACGACGGATTCGATAGTTCCGATGCCACCAAAATAGCCGGCCAAGCCCTGCTCGACGGCAAAGGCACCTACTATTCCACCGTTTCCGGGCCCGCCTCGGTGTACCCGGGAACCGCCAAATTCATCAAGGATTTCAAGGCAAAATACAATGCCGATCCCCAACCCTACGCCGCCCAGGGCTATGACTGCATGGCGATCTGCCTCAAGGCCATTGAAGATGCCGCCAAGGCCGATGCCCAAGGCGTGCCCAACCGCACGGCGGTTGCCAAGGCCATCCGCGCATTAAAAGATTTTGTCGGCATCACCGGCACGTTCACCTTCAATGCCATCGGCGACCCGATCATGGCCCAGTATTTCGTCATCAAGGTTAAATCGCCGGATCCCGCCAAATGGAGTGAAAACTCGGTGGTGGAGACCCTCAAGCTCGCTCCTCCGCAATAAGGCTTCCTCAAGTTCGTTGCCTCCGGCCCCCGGGTACAGCGGGCCGGAGGTTATTTCTGCAGGGAGCCCTTATGCGACCATTGCTTGGTGCCGTCAATATCCGCGAGTTGTTGCGCCCGCTGGGCCAGTTGCTGCTGTTCTCATTCGGCAGCACGCTTGTCCTGTCCGCGATTGTCCTGGTCCTGTCCCTCTTGCTGGAACCGACCGAGGTTGGCCGGCACCTGCAGCACCGGTTGCAGGTCTCCCTGTATACCTACACCCTGGTCAACCTGCCCCAGGTGGTCATCGACGGCCTGACCATCGGGTTCGTCTATGCCGCCATCGCCCTGGGCTACACCATGGTCTACGGCGTGCTTGAATTCATCAATTTCGCCCACAGCGAGATCTTCGCGGTCGGGGCCTTTGTCGGGGTGGAAATCCTGATCGCCCTTGACAAGATCGGCATTCTCCGCAGCGCCTCACTCGGCATGGCCTACGCCTACCT
>CAIMMA010000305.1 GCA_903842475.1 uncultured bacterium | reverse complement strand
TAGCCTTCACTTTCGAGGCGGCGGGCAAACCACTTGCTCATGGCGCCGGTCCCGATAAAGCCAAAGGATTTGATATATTTGGTCCGCATATCAACCCTGGGAAAACTGCCCAGTAAACGAATCACCCCCTGCTGCTGGATGACCCTGGATTCGATATGGGCAATGGCATTGGCCATAATCTCGGTCTGAATATGTCCTTCCGCTTCCAGGTAAATACGCAGTTTCTGAGTTTTGATATCGTTTTCCGAGCGCATGTCGACGATATTGATGCCCCGGCGGGAAAATTCGCTCAGGATATCCACCAGGATGCCCACCCGATCATCGAGGGGTTCGGTGATCAGGGTGGTGGCATCGTACCCGGTGGCCGCGGCCAATTGGTGACCGAGAACCGCATACCGGGTACGGTTATGCGGGGCAACCTCGCGCTCGATAATCCGCAGCCCGCAGGAGGTTAAGGTCTCGGCATTGTCAATCACCGCCCTGCCCTTGGTCACGCCGCTGGCTCTGATTTCGGCAATCGCCGCACCAATGTCCTGGACGCTCATCTCGGTGATGCCCGGCAGCTGGTTTTCGATGAACTCTTCACACTGATTGAAAACCTCGCGCTTGCCCACCAGCATCCGCAGATCCAAAAGGGTGTCTTCCTCGTCGAAAACTCCCAGGGAAAGATTGGAATGGAGGATGACGTTATCGACCCAATAGCCGGATTTGATCTGATCAAAAAAACGGAAATACTGTTTCTTTTCACCCTCGCGGGTATTATACACCGGCAGGATGGCATAATCGACCTCACCGCTCGTGAAGGCCTCGAGCAGGGCTTTGACATGCGGATAAGGCCTGATATCAGCGTTGCTTTGGTATTGCACGGCGGCCAGCCACGATTGGGACTGTTCCGGCCCGAGGGTCGCGATCGTTTTCATAGGTGGCTGTCTCTGTATGGCTGTTGTGTATTCATTTGCAATCCTTTGGCGGACAGCGGCTGATCGCACCTGGGTCATCGGCCGACAAACGGAGTGCGCTTGCTCCAGGAGCAGAGGGACCGTGCAACTCGAGCCGCACCATCCGGACAAAAAACTGTAGATTTTTTCAGGAAAGGATGAGGCGCAGGCTGGAGGCGTATCTGGAAAAGTACGACAACAACTACAACTCGATGCACTGTTGGTTCACCAAATGACGATAATAAAAATTTTTTCAAAAAATGACAAACCTTAAAGTGCAGCCATGACGAGATGGACTTGAAACGGGGGACGGTTGCCGAATATATCGCCGCCTTAAAAGCTTCGGGAAAGTTCGGTCCCCAGGTGGTGGCCCATCGCACCTTTACGGCCACAGCCGCGGCCACGCTCCCACCGGACATCCTGATTCCGGAATTGCAACATCTGCTGCAATCCATGGGCGTCAGCGAACTGTACACCCACCAGCATGCCGCCATCACCCATATCCTTGCCGGCCAGAACACCGTGGTCGCCACGCCGACGGCGTCCGGCAAAAGCCTGATTTATACCTTGCCGGTGTTCCAGACCTGCTGCGCCGAACCGGCCGCCAAGGCACTCTTTCTCTTCCCGCTCAAGGCCCTGGCCCAGGACCAGCTCAAAACCATTGAGCGGCAATGGGGTCTCTTGCCGGAGTCCTTTCGACAAGGGAGGCAACCGGCCGCCATCTACGACGGAGACACCTCCGGGTATCATCGCAAGAAAATCCGGGATCATTTGCCGCCCATCCTGATCACCAATCCGGATATGCTCCACCTGTCGATGCTGCCCTATCATGACCGCTGGGGCCATCTCTTTGCCGATCTTCGCTACGTGGTCATCGATGAAGTCCATACCTACCGGGGCATTTTCGGTTCCCATGTCGCCTGGGTGATGCGGCGGCTCAAGCGAATCTGCGCACTCTACGGAGCCAACCCAACCTTCATTTTGGCATCGGCCACAATCGGCAACCCCGGCGAACATGCCCGCATGCTGATCAATGGACCGGTGGCGGAGATCACCCTGACCGGAGCGGGCACGGCGCAGCGCCATATGGTGCTGCTCAACCCGCTCGATTCAGCGGCTGCCAGTGCCACCCAACTGCTCGAAGCCGCGGTCACCCGGGGGCTGCGGACCATTGTCTATTGTCAGTCGCGCAAGATGACCGAACTCATCACCATCTGGACAGCACAACGGCTCAAAAAACTTCAGGGCGTCATCGCCTCCTACCGTTCCGGCTTTCTTCCCGAAGAACGGCGGGCGATCGAAGACCGCCTGTCCACCGGCGGCCTGATCGGGGTCATCACCACTTCGGCCCTTGAGTTGGGTATCGATATCGGCAACCTCGACATCTGCATCCTGGTCGGCTATCCGGGCTCAATGATGGCCACCTGGCAACGGGCGGGCCGGGTCGGCAGGAAACAGCAGGAATCGCTGGTGGTGCTGATCGGTCACGAGGACGCCCTGGACCAGTATTTCATGCGCCATCCCGAGGATTTTTTTGCCCGGCCGGTGGAACCGGTGACCATGAACCCTGAAAATCCCCATATTGCCGGCCCCCAAATGGTCAGCGCCGCCGCGGAGCTGCCCCTCACCCTGACAGACCCGCTGCTCAAATCCGAAGCCATGGGGGCATTGCTCCATCGCCTGACCGAGGCAGGACGGCTTCTCCAATCTGCCGACGGAACAACCTGGTTTTCACCCCAGACCTACCCGCAGCGCCATATCAATCTCCGCGGGGGCGGGGTCCCCCTGGCCATCATGGAACGGGCACCACGGAAAATACTCGGGGAAATAGACAGTTACCGCGGATTGCGGGATTGCCATCCAGGGGCCATCTATCTCCATGGAGCGAAAACCTACCATATCGACAGCCTGGATATCGAAAGCCGTGAAATATTGGTATCAGCGGTGACCCCCGCCTATTTCACCCGGGTGTTGTCGGAAAAAACCACTGAAATTCTGGAAGAAAGGAACCGAACCTATTGGGGCGCCGCCCAAATTTGTTATGGAACGTTAAGGGTTACGGAAACCATCACCGCCTATCACAAAATCGCCCAAGGGAGCATTCGGATCATCAACCGGATCCCCCTGAACCTCCCGCCGCAAATCTTCGATACCGAAGGTTTTTGGATCAAAATTCCCGAATGGGTGCGGACCAAGACCGAATCAATGAGCTCCCATTTCATGGGTGGAATCCATGCCCTGGAACATGCCATCATTGGGTTGATGCCCCTGTTTGTCCTCTGCGATCGAAACGATCTGGGAGGCATTGCCCATCCCTGGCATGAGCAGGTGGGTGGCCCCGCAGTTTTTGTGTATGACGGCCATGCCGGCGGCATGGGGTTAACCGCCAAAGGCTACGAAGTAATTGGTTATTTACTGGAGCAAACCTTGCTAGCGGTGGCCGACTGTCCGTGCGAACTGGGCTGTCCATCGTGTATCCATTCACCCAAATGCGGTTCAGGAAACCGACCCATTGACAAGGCGGCCTGCCTGTCTCTTCTAGAACAACTCCGTACGGGAAGGCAGCGTAACGCATCACCGGAACAATTGCCGATCGAGCGCTCTGCTCAGCAGAACAGAGAACTACCCAAGAGCTTTCCCTTGCCGCAAAGATTCGGCGTATTTGATATCGAAACCCGAAAATCAGCTGAAGAGGTCGGCGGCTGGCATCGGGCTGACCTGATGCGGGTCAGTGTAGCCGTACTTTACGAACATACCGAGCAACGGTTCTCCACCTTCACCGAAGAGACCATCGGCGAAATGATTGATCGATTGTTTGCGCTGGACCTTGTGGTGGGTTTCAACAACAAACGATTCGATAACAAGGTGTTATCAGCGTATACCAACAGGGATCTGGCCATGCTCCCTGCCTTTGATATTCTGGAGGCAGTGACCGAACGATTGGGGTACCGGCTCAGCCTGGACCGGCTGGCGGAAAAAACGCTGCAGGTAAAAAAAGATGGCGACGGGCTCTTGGCCCTTCGCTGGTTCAGGCGGGGAGAAATGGAAAAACTGGCAGCCTACTGCCAAAAAGACGTTGAAATCACCAGAGATCTCTTCCTGTTCGGGCTCCGGCAGCACTACCTGCTCTTCCAAAATAAAGCAGGGCGCGAGGTACGACTGCCGGTAGATTTCGCGCAATCAATCAGCAACCAATTGCAATATCGAAAACAAACCCTCAGGGCCAGACAAGATCTTTATGGATCCAACCGCTGAGATCGGGATGGGATATCTTGATCCAGTCGCCTTTTTGCTCGACCTTGGTCAAGATCACATCCTTGACCACATTGCCCGCCACCTTCTCATTGGTGCCGGGACCGCTGCGCACCTTCCCGTCTTTGACTTTGACAATGACATGGGAGGTCTTGTTGACCATCGATTCCTGGATCCAGCCTTTATCCCCTTCGTAATCGGTAACTTTCAGCCATTGCCCTTTACGTTCAACTACTTCGAGCGGATATCCGGCGGGCAGCTGATAGAGCGCATCGGATTTAATATCCGGCCCTGAACGCAAATTGATACCGTCTTTAGCAACACTCATATATTCAGCAGCCCAGGCAGTGGTCAGGGCAAAGGCAGAGGCCACCAGGGTTAATGAAACACTTTTACTTATTTCCCGAAATTTCATTATCATCTCCTTGTTCCGGCTTTTCCGTTCCGTCACCGTTTGCCTGTGAAGAACCGGATAGCAACATGAAAAACTCCTGATTTCCTTTCATCCCCAAAACGGGGGAAGCTATAACGCCCGCACATTCCAACCCGAGGTCAAGACCGAACTGCTGTACCATGTCCAGGGCCTCCTGGTGCAAGATTTTCTCACAGACAATACCGCCGGCTCCTATCTTCTCCCGCGGTAGCTGAAACTGCGGCTTGACCAGTGCCAGTATCCGGATGGTTCCCTGGAAAAAAGGCAGCAAAGGAGCAAGCAACGGTTCAAGCGAAATAAAGGAAGCATCGATAACCGCAAGATCAATCCGTTCAGGAACATGATCAGCAGTCAGATAGCGAGCATTGATTCGTTCAAGTACGACCACCCGCTGGTCCTGTCGCAACTTCCAATCGAGCAAGCCATACCCCACATCGACGCTATACACTTTCCGTGCTCCGAACTGCAGCAGACAATCAGTGAAACCGCCGGTGGAGGCACCAATATCGGCACAAATATAGTCCTTGGGGTTGACATGCAAGCTGTGCAGGCCAGCAGCAAGTTTGTCGCCACCTCGACTGACATAACGTTTGGCGGCTTTCAGCGTAATCAAACTGTCGGCAGCAACCAGGCTGCCGGCTTTGTCATACACATGATGATCGATGAACACTTGGCCAGAGCCGATCAACCGACGAGCCAAATCGATGGAGTCAACTAACTTTTGTTCGACGAGCAGCACATCGAGTCGTTTTTTCTTCGGCCCGGCCAACGGCTCGCGCTCTTATAATTTCCCGAGTCGTTCTTTCGCCTGGGCGGCCTCAGGGCTGCTACCGTGCTCGCTGATCAGCTTCTTGTAAATAATCTTGGCGGTTTCATGATCGGTCAGTTTCTCAAAAGACATGCCTTGCTTGAGCAGAGCATTGGATGCAAGCCCATCCGAACCATGATTGGAGATGACTTTCTGATAATCAAGAATGGCGAGATCATATTCGCCTTGGTTGTAAAGACTTTCACCCATGTAAAAAAGGGTTTTAGCCGCTTGTGACCCTTTGGGATTAGTGGAAAGGTTCTGTTCAAAGGATTTGTAGGCTTCTTTGTAATTCTTATTTTTAAACTGATTCATGCCCTGGGATAAAGGGTCGGACCCGGCGGCAGCCGGGGCGCTCTCGGCGGCTTTTGTCGCCGGTGCGGCAGCGGTGGCAGGAGGGGCGTTTTTCTGGGCAGGAGTCGCAGGGGCAGCGGGTTGCTCGGCGCCTTTTTTGGTTGCAGCCGATTCCGTACCTTTTTTGGTTGCAGACGCCTCGACCGTTTTAGCCGGTGGGGTGGGTTCCGGAACCGGAGGCGCAGCGGCTACCTTTGTTTTTTTGGTGTTGGGGTTGACATTCACAACCCCTGTTTGAGCCCCGGCAGTGGCGGTCACAGCTGCGGCTGCGACAGGCGCGCTGGAGAGTGCGGCAGCACGCTGTTTGGCTTCTTCAGCCTTTTTCGCGGCCTCTTGCGCACGCTTTTCGGCATCCGTGATCTTCGTCTGTTGCGCCTTACCGAAACTCTCTGCCACCTGGTTGAGTTTTTCGTCCAACACGGTTAGTTTCTGATTAATCTCGTTGATTTTTGCATCATGCTCAGTCCGTGTGGAATCAACAGATTTCTGCAAACGCGCTATACTCTCGTTAGTACTCTCTCGAAACTGCTGCGTTTGGGAACTTGTCTCCTCAAGGGTCGATCTTAAACGCTGGGTGTCGTCTTCGACCTGATCGATTTTGCTGACCGAACTGGCTTGCCGTTTCTGCATCTGGCTGACCGTATTGGTTTTGACATCTTCAACCTTTTGATTAACGGATCGAAGTTGATATTGCAAATCACGAATCTCGTCCTGGGATGCGCATTGCGTAAGCAGCAGCAAGGAACAACTGGCTACGGCAAGATTTCTTATGCTCTTCATAATATACATACTCCCTTACGATCAGATAACAACTAGAGAATGGACTAACCGGTACTTACTCGAACGATCCAAGCAGTCGTTCAACAATCGCCTTCGACAAGGTCAACAAATCAGTTCCATCATGGCAAACGATTGGACCATTGGGGATAGGATTGATTGCCTTTCATTGCAAAGAGCACACGAACATCTTTACCATTTTTGCTCAGCACGCAAAGCTCCGACCTGCCGCCGCTTTTTCGGGCCACGGCAATCAACCTCCCATCCGGAGACCATGTCGGAGTTTCGTAGTTCCCGCCCCCGGAAGTCAACTGTCGCTCGTTACCGCCGTTGCTGTCCATAAGAAAAAGCTGATAAGAACCACCCTGGAGACCCGTGTATGCAATCTCATCCCCTTTCGGGGACCATGACGGTTCACTGTTTTCCGAATTTTTAAAGGTCATCCGTTTGACTTGGCGGCTGTTCATATTCATGACATAAACATTGGGCTTGCCGCTTCGATCGGAGACAAAGGCAAGCGATTGCCTGTCCGGTGAATACGACGGTGAAACGTTAATACCATTGCGCGAAGTCAATTCTTCTAAGATTTCTCCCTGGCGGTCCATACGAAAAAGATCAGGATTTCCATTCTTGCTCAGCGTGAGGACCATGGTTTTGCCATCGGTTGCGAAGGCAGGAGCCAGGTTCAATCCCTTACGACGCGAAAGAGCATTGGTTGAAGCACTTTGACGCAAATCGGTGATATACAAATCCTGATTGCCGTTGTGATAGGTGGAATACGCGAGATAGTTGCCGTCAGGGGTAAAGCGGGGAGAAACACACAAGGCCTGATGTTTGGTTACTTGACGCGGATGTCTCCCGAGAATGTCGGAGACATACACCTCTTTCCTCCCTGTGGCATCCGAGATATACGCCATCGATGTACGGGATACGCCCATTTCTCCAGTAAAATCTTCGATCAAGCCATCGCAAAGACGCAAAGTCATGTCTTCCATCTGGGCTGCGGAACCTTTGTAGCGGCGCCCGGCCAGCAACTTGTTACTGGCAACATCGAGAATCTGACCTTCAATCGCCATGCCGGCCGGATCGCTGCCTACCTGTCCCATGACCACATAATCGGCGCCCAGTGATTTCCAATCGGCTTCCTTGCTCCCGCCAAAGCGGCTTGAATCTATCACACTAATAAAACCATGCAATTCAAACCCTTTGGTTAACAACTGAGAAACGGAGGCACCCGGTGCCCCTCCACTTCCGGAAAAAGTGGGTACGGCAACCACGATTTTACGAACATCAGTGGCGGTGATATCGAAATAGGCCCTCTCAGCCGAGCTCTTTTGTGCCAAAGGGCAAAGAAGAAGGTAGGTCACTAAGGCAAAAATCGTAGAAAAGTCAATTTTACGCATCATAATCAACCGCTAACCAATTAAATTTTAAGTATAAGACAAATTTAAATATCAGTATATACACGATCTCTTACAACTTGCCAAGCTCACCGGGCCTGAATTTAAACCCGATTTCCGTGGTTTCCTGCTGCATGGCCACCGGGAAACGGGGCAGAGGGGACGCACTTTTGATGGTTTTCTCCACAAGTTGATCAAAAAGAGGATCTTTTGATCGTTCCTCGAATTGAATCTTCAGCACCTCGCCGTCCTTATTGATCGTGATGGCCACCTTGGCCAGCAGACTGGCATCCCATTTGCGCATTTCCGGCAATACCCAGAAGCTCTTCACCCTTTGAGCTACCAGACCCCAATAGGTCTGCTCGACGGCGGATTGAGCTTGCTGTCTGCCGCTGGAAGTTTGACTGACCGCATTCTGCATGGCTTGAGCCTGCCGGGAGGCTTCGTTGCGTGTGGCGGCAACTGCATCACGCGCGGCTCTTGCTTCACCTTCAAGTTGCCTCGCCTCGGCGGCGGCTTGCTTTGCCTCGTTTTCTGCACGTATCTGATCGCGCCGGGCCTGATCTAAGGCTTTTTTTCGATCAGCCTCGCGCTGAGCCAGCTCTTTTTTCTCAACCTCTTGTTTTCTCTCCTCTATTTTTTTCTGCAACTCGCGCTCTTCCTGCTGACGCTGCTGGACCTCACGCTGTCGTTCCTCGATTTTCTTTTTTAAGTCCCGCTCGTCCTGCTGACGCTGCTGGACCTCGCGCTCTTTAAGTTTATCCTCTTCGAGCCTCACATCCTGAGTTTTTTTGATCTTTTTCTTGTCTGGAAAAATCGACACCGGGTTGGTCGCTGCTACCGGTTCCGGAGGAGCGGTTTCGGGTTCGACCGGCACCTTTACTTTAGGCGGTTGCAAGCTGACCGGCTCGGGAGGTGCTGCGGGTTCAGAAGGCGGGGGAGGTGGTGGCGGCTCTGCTTTTTTTTGGGCTGGTGCCGGTTTACTCGGACTGGCGGCCGGAGCTGCCGAGGCAGCTGGAGCAGCCGGGGCGGTTTCTTCCGGCATGGAAGTCAGGCTTACCGAAACAACCTCCTCGATAATCGGCTTGGTGTCAAAAAGCGGAGGCATGAACAGGACCATCAAAATAATGACGGCATGCACTCCCATCGCAAGCGATGAAGCCAACCACCATCGGCGGTCTTC
>CAIMMA010000304.1 GCA_903842475.1 uncultured bacterium | reverse complement strand
CGGCACGGGTCCCTTCGATGGTGATATCGGCACCCATGCGCTTAAGTTCCGCCACATGCATGAATCGGTTTTCAAAAATCGTCTCGTGAATGATCGATACCCCATCTCCTTGCACCATCTAATCTTACCACGTAAATTTTAAAACTGATTGTTTTCGAGGAGTTGCGGCAAATTAATGGCTCGTTCGGCTCCCTCACCCAAACACAACCCAACTGTTCCAGGTATGTATCCCCCCGTTTTGAAAAAGATAAGTTATTTGCCTAAATCGGCCCCTCGGGTTTTTCCCACTGTCCACCCAACCCAACCTATGACTACTGCTGGGCGGGTGGCGGCAGGTGATTCCCTGAATGCTGTTGCCCCAAAGTTGAGCCTAATTCAGTACGTGATCAATCCTATCTTTGTAATAACAGCCTTGGCCGACACTCTGGGTGCATTGGCAAGATTCCAGACGGTATAAAGCTCTGGGAAAAGAGAATCTGCTGATAACCCGTCAACCGGAACTATCACATTCATCCCTCTAAAAGCAGCACCACTTGCTGTATAAAGGACGGCACCATGCGCCGCTGTACCGGTCACAATTACCGTCTCTATTTTCTTTTCCTTCAATATCTTTTCAAGGTCAGTGCCAAGAAACTTATCCGGCCCTGCAGTCACCACTGGTTCTCCACTTATCGGAGCAAGCTCTGCCGCAATGTCTTTAACCTCAGCTCCGGAGGAAAGGCTATAAATAATGGAAACACCTTTTGACCGAGCATCAACTAGAAGTTTCTTTACCGCCGGAATTGATTCGATACAGCGCGGTCGGGTTTTCATATTGCATGTCTGTGAATTGAAATCCAACAAAAGCAGAGCAGTTGTATCGGGTTTGATATTGACCTGCTTCAACTCTGGCGGAGGAGGAATTTTCACTCCGCTCCATTCGTCCACAACTGTCTGCGCCTGGCAGGTATTGACGCCGACACCAGCAACAAAAAACATCATTACCAGTACAACGATAAAAGCGGCAGGTCTTACGGTTGTTTTGAAAAGATTTCTCATAATTGAATTCCTCCCATTTGTTATTTAATCCTTATCTTACCGACGGCTGTAATCGTTATTTGATATTTTTAACATTTATTACGCAATATTCAACACATAATAATTATAGAAATTGGCTTTTTCTATCTGCGATGATTGCCCCCAGCTCACTCCCGTGGCATCGGCGGCGGCGTCGACCCCGGCCAGTAGGGTTTCTTGGCTGAGGTGTGCACCCGCTGAGTCGTTTTCAATTGGTTGTGTCCGAGGACCTTGGCAACCTCATAAATGGAACGCCCCGAATTAACCATATTGGAGGCCATACTTTGTCGAAAATCATGCATCCGGACCTCGGGCAGACCTGCTGCTTATCGGGCAATATCCCAAGAGCGCTGAATCGATCCATACGGTTTCATGGTTTTCGGATTAGGCACCACATAAGGACAATTTTCCCAACGCGGCAATTCAGCAAGCACCTCCAGTGCTGCTTTATACGAATCAGAAGATATCGTCACAAAACTCATATAAGAAGGAAAAGATCTTTCAGAAATATATAAAAAAAATAGTTGAAATAGGATACCCAAAGGCAACCCACAAATTCTTCGGACAAGGCCAAAATATGCGAAGCTAAATGAAAACGACTCGCTTTGCAATTTTAAGCATGTCAATTTTAGTCATAGCAAACAGTCATGCTTTTGCTATCGGTTAGACAGTATCATTTCCCCTGACCATCTGGCTTGGTGCACTGGTACCAGCAATACCAATGTTTAAAGTGCTCAAAGTAGGATACGCAACTTTTCCCAGCCCCAAGCACTTTCGCTTGAAACGATCCAGCTCCCCATGTAAAATACTGTAAATAGAACAATTTTTTCGATCTTCCGAGCTTGGCGCACTAGTGCCAGCAATATCAGTTGCGCCCCAAATCTGGTTGTCTTGTTTCGTTTCTTTGCTATACTGAAATGACCGGCATGTTCTGGACGATCCTGCTTGAAGGGTTACAAGCAACTAGGAGAAAGACGCACCATGGCCGGTTTCATCGACTTCCACACCCATGCCTTTCCTGACCCGCTCCTGCGGCCATCGCCTACCTGGACGGCACGGTGTCGAGTCTACTGGCCTCCATGGATCGCAGCGGTGTTGACCGGTCGGTGCTCTGCGCCTAACTATTGATCATAAGGAGAACTTTCGTGGATTTAATAAAATGGCGCGAATCATATGAAACAGGGATTCGTTCAATGGATACACAGCACCGAAAGCTTATTGAACTCATCAACGAACTGTACAAGGCACTACGCAAAGAAGAATCACATGAGTCAATAGAAAATGTGCTTATTGAAATGACCACATACGCAGAGAAACATTTGCAGGCAGAGGAAGGTATCTTAGAAGCCAATGGCTACCCCGACCTTTCAAATCATATTGCTATCCACCAGAGTTATCTAAATAAATTAAAAACGCTAATGGACGAATCAAAAAATGACCAGGAAGCGGCATTGCAAGATACCTATAATTTTCTTCGTCAATGGTGGATGGGACACATTGTCGCTG
>CAIMMA010000303.1 GCA_903842475.1 uncultured bacterium | reverse complement strand
CAGTGCCGCAACCTTATGGTGCAAGGCCAAGCCGTCCGCTTCATCGATTTTCAGGGCGGCCGGCTCGGCCCCCTGGCCTATGACCTGGCCTCCCTGCTGCTTGATCCCTATGCCGCGCTGCCATTTTCAATACAGGACCACCTCACCGCGGTCTATCTCGAGGCCTTGGGCCAGGAGATCGCCTACGACCCCGACCAGTTCCGGCGCGAATATATTTTTCTTGCGCTGCAGCGCAATCTGCAAATTTTAGGGGCTTTTGCTTTTTTGAGCAAGGTGCGGCAAAAGCCTTTTTTTGCGCAATTTATTCGGCCGGCACTGACCTCGCTCAGTGGCCTGCTTGCCAAACCGGAGGCCGCCGGGTATGCTGCCCTCAGACACTTAACCGCCCAATGCCGCCAGGAGCTTGAAAAACGATCATGACTACAGAAAACGCAACCCTGGTTGCCCTTATCGGCCGTCCCAACGTCGGCAAATCCACCCTGTTCAACCGCATGGTCAAACGACGTGACGCCCTGGTCGACCCAACCCCCGGGGTGACCCGCGACCGTCATTACGCCCGGGTCAGCTGGGAGGAGCATCCGTTTATCCTGGTCGACACCGGCGGCATTGACGACGAGGACGACACCATCACCAACCACATCCGTCACCAGGCGATGATGGCGGTGGAAGAGGCGGATATCATCTTCTTCCTGATGGATGGCCGCGAAGGTCTGACCCCCAGCGACATCGAGATTGTCGATCTCCTCCGCCGCACCGAGAAAAAGGTTTTTTACATCGTCAATAAGATCGACAGCCCGTCGATGGAAGACGACCTGCTCGCCCCCTTCTGGGAACTCGGGGTCGACCAGCTGTGGGCGCTCTCCGGTGATCACGGCTACGGCTACAAGACCCTGATGGAGGGGCTGGAGCCGTGTCTTATGGAGACCGATCTCAAGGACGACCTGCCGGAAAATACCATGCGGGTCGCCTTTCTCGGCCGCCCCAATGTCGGCAAGTCCTCGATGATCAACACCATTATCGGCCAGGAGCGGATGGTGGTCTCCGAGATCGCCGGCACCACCCGCGATTCGGTCGACACCCTGCTCACCCACGATCAGTACACCTATCTGCTGATCGATACCGCCGGCATCCGCCGCAAAGGCAAGACCACCGACAAACTCGAAAAGTTTTCTATCCTCAAGGCGCTTAAGGCCCTGGGGCGCTGCGATATCGCCATGGTGCTGATCGACGCCGAAGAAGGCATCACCGAACAGGACACCAAGGTGATCGGCTATACCCAGGACCAGGGGCGGGCCCTGATCATCGTCATTAATAAATGGGACCTGATCAAGGACGACAAGAAACGCCAGGAACGGCTGCTGGAGGAGGTGACCATGGCGGTCAAGTTCATCCCCTACGCGCCGGTGCTCAAGGTCTCGGCGCTGACCGGCACCGGGATCAAGCGACTGTTTCCCGAGATCGGCAAGGTGCATCGCCAGTTTCACCAGCGTTTTCCCACCGCCGCCATCAACCGATTGCTGGCCGATGCGGTGGCCAAGCATGAACCGCCCTATAATCACGGCCGCCGTCTCAAGTTTTACTACACCGCCCAACTGGGCACGGCCCCGCCGTTGTTCGCGGTGGTCACCAACGACCCCAAGGGCATCCATTTTTCCTATGAGCGTTACCTGGTCAACTGTTTCCGCGACGGCCTCGGCCTTGACCGGGTGCCGGTCCGCCTGCTCTTCCGCGAACGCAGCGGCCGAAAGAAGAAAGGATAAACCGATCCGAGAAAGCGGTCCCCCCGACTCCAGGGCCGCTCTACTCCCGTTTAAAAATCATACCTGTCAAGTTAGTTGACCCTGCGGTCAACCCCGCCCATGTATAATTTCGAGAACGATCCAATCCCCATTTTTTTCCCCACCCTGGAGGGGGGGCGACTCCGGCCTTGGTTTTCCGTAGGCCTGCTCGACCAGGGGCTGCAGCTGATTCGCGACCGGAGAATCAGCGGCTTGCACTGTCTCCGCAACGGCGTGGGCGCCCTCATCGACGGGGAGACTCCGGTGACCCTGGAATATGAACAGAGCACCAAACGCCCCCGGGATTTCCTCCTCAGCCACCGGCATTGCGGGTGCTGCCACCTCGCGGCCAATGAAAAGGCGTGTGTGCACCTCGCCGCCCTGACCATCCTCAGCCTGACCAAATTCGCCGGACAGGACGAGGCCCGCCCCCTCCCCTTCGCCTTTGCCGACAGCGGCTGGCTGCCAATCGGTCATTTTCTGCACCAGTGGCTCGGCAAGGGCAACCATGCGGCGGAGTGCGTCGACTCCGAGGAATCGATCCGATATGGCTTCACCGCAGACGACGGCGCCGTGCAGGTCGCGGTGCCGGCAGCCTGGGCCGGTTTCGGCGAGCTGCGGCGCGCCCCGGTGCATCGGTCGAGCCCTGCCTCGCCCGCGGATACCGGTCCGGCGCTGTTGGACAGTCGTCTCCTCCGTCAGGCCATGACCGAGCCGGAACGGACGCTGGCGCAGAGCGGACACCGCAGCATCGGCTGGGAGCGGGACACCTCCTTCTGGATCTGGCTGGCGCGGCTGCTCTTCATGATCCATGGCGGCAGTCTGCCCGAACTGCACCGGGACCCGGCTGCAAACCGCTTTCTCTTGCGCGCCGGTACCGGCGACCTTGCGGGGGCCCTGACCATCACCCTGCCCCGCGACAAGACCTGGGCCCTGCTCCGGCAGTTACCTTTCCCTCCGGATACCCTCCGGATCCTCCCCCCTGCCAGGGAATGTTACCGGGTCTTTTTTCGTTCCGATACAGCACTTGCGATCACTCCCAGCCTCCGTCTCGAGGATGGCCGGATCCTGGCCCGTCAGGATCTCGACGCCAACCGTTTTGCCGAAGTCTATTACCTGGAGGGTGAAGGCTTCCTGCCGACCATCCGAATACCGGCCGAAGGCACGATCAGCAATCAGGCCGCAGTCACGGCAGCCATGGCGCCGCTCTTTGCCTATGCACAGCACGAACAGGTGCGGCATCAGCCCTTTACCATCGCCCCGAACGATATTCCGGCTTTTCTGGAGGCAAGCCACACCCCTTTGCGCTTTCCCGACAATATCGTCGCACCGGAGCTGCTCCACCTGCAGGTCCGTGACCTCCCCGATCGCCTGATCATCGACGATTTCGAGGAGCATGACGACTGGTGCTATCTCTCCTGCCATTACGGTCTGGGCAATACCAGTATCACCCTGGAGGAGATTCTCTCAGCCAGAGCGGAAAAACGGGCCTGCCTGCCCGGCAGGGCATGGCTTCGGCTCGACGGCACCCCGCTTTCCTGGCTGCACGACCTGACCGAGGAGCGTGTCCATGCTGATGGCAGGATCCGTCTCAGCTACCGGGAACTGCTTGCCCTGACCTCGCTCATCCCTGAGGTTACGGTCGCACTCGAAAAACAGTCGCCGCGCCAACGGCTCACCAGCCTCCTCGACATCGAGGGCTGGACCGATGCGGCCTCCCTGCCGGAATCGCCCGCCCATCTTCGCCCCTATCAGCGCAACGGTCTTGCCTGGCTGTATCGTCTCTACCGACTGGGGATCGGCGGGCTGCTCGCCGACGATATGGGGCTGGGCAAGACCCATCAGGCCCTGGCCCTGGTCCAGGCCGTGGCCAAGGGCGGTGCCGGGGGGGCGACCCTGGTGATCTGCCCGGCCTCCGTGCTCCTTGGCTGGGTGGAAAAGATCACCCGTTTTTATCCGGACCTCGACCATGGCGTCTATTACGGACCGCAACGGAATCTGGCGGAGGTCCAGGACCGTCGACTCATCCTGACCACCTATGGGATCGTCCGGCAGGATCAGGAACTGTTACAGCCCCTGGCCTTTGAGCTCATCCTCCTCGACGAAATCCAGCACCTCAAAAATTTCGCCACCGGCGTCCATCAAGCGGTGGCAGCCCTCAACAGCCGAATAAAAATCGGCCTCACCGGGACCCCGGTTGAAAATTCCCTCCAAAATCTCCGCGCTCTCTTTGACATCTGCCTGCCCGGACTCCTGGGCAGCCGGCGCCAGTTCGAACAATTGTACGAAAGGCCGATCAGCGAAAACTTCAGAGAAAACTTCAGCGAACCGGTACGCGAACGGCTCAGCCGCCTTATCCACCCGTTCCTCCTCAGAAGAACCAGGAGCCAGGTTCTGACCGAACTGCCGGAGACCATCGATGATGATCGGTTCTGCGAGTTGAGCGACGATCAGGTCGGCCT
>CAIMMA010000302.1 GCA_903842475.1 uncultured bacterium | reverse complement strand
TTGTAAAGGATAGCACATGATATCCCAGTCTGGCCAGGCCATTATGTAACATCTGCACAAGAATCGGTTCGTCGTCGACCAGTAGGATAGTTTCATGGCCTTGCACCGCAACGTCGATTTTCAGGGTCTCTTCCGGGTGGCGTTGTCGGCAAACCGGCAGGTACAGGCGAAAGACCGTCCCTGCCCCTGGTTTGCTGGCCAGGGTAAGGGCCCCGTTGTGGGTTTTAACGATGCCGTGGACCACCGAGAGGCCCAGACCGGTCCCTTCGCTGGTTGGTTTGGTGGTGAAAAAGGGGTCGAAGATCTTTGCCTGGATTTCGGGAACCATGCCGCAACCGTCATCGCCCACGATGATGACCATATAGGTTCCCGACGGCAGCGTAACTCCGCTCGCCGCCGCCAGGGGGGAAGCCAGGGTGTGTTCCTCCATGGTTACCGTAATCCGACCTTGATGGTTACCGATGGCATGCCTGGCGTTGACGCAGAGGTTGACCAGAACCTGCTGGATTTGGCTGGGATCGGCCAGAACCGGCGTACCGTCGGGAGCGATATGCTGGTCTAGTCGTATGGTTGCCGGCATGGTGGAGCGCAGCAGGCTGAGGGCTTCGACAATCGGCTGACGCAGGTGCACCGGCCGAAGTTCCTCTTTTTCCTGGCGGCTGAAGGTGAGAATCTGCTTAACCAGACTGGCTGCCCGGTCTCCGGCCTGGATGATCTGGTCGATACATTGGCTGGCGGGACTGGCCGCCGGAAAATGATCGCGGGCGATCTCGGCGTACCCCAGGATGCTGGTGAGTATATTGTTGAAGTCATGGGCAATCCCGCCGGCAAGGGTACCGATGGCTTCCATCCGCTGCGCCTGCTGCAGCTGGTTTTTCAGGGCTACCTCTCGGGAGGCATTGCGTTTGACCGCGACAAAATGACAAATTCTGCCCTCCCGGTCCAGCACGGGGGTAATGGTGGCTTCCTCTTCAAAAAGATGGCCCTGTTTGTCTTTGTTGACCAGGTACCCTTTCCAGACCTCACCCTTGAGCAGGGAGGTCCACATGGTCTTGTAGAAGGCCTCGTCCTGGCGGCCGCTTTTGAGGATGCTGGGGCGCTGGCCGATGGCCTCTTCCCGGTTGTAGCCGGTCAATTGTTCAAAGGCGGGGTTGACATATTGGATGACGCCCTCGTGATCGGTGACGACAATGGTTTCCGAGGCGTGTTCAATCGCGGCCTGGAGCCGTTTGAGTTTTTCCTCTTGCTGTTTCTGGGGGGTGATATCGGTGGAGAATCCTTCGATAATCGCCGGGCTTTCCGGTGCATTCGCGACCACCCGGCCTTTTTCCCAGACCCAGCGCAGCTCGCCCCCTTTGGTTTTTATCCGGTATTCCATGTCGTAGGAACCGTCCGTGTCAACGGCTGTTTGGACGATTTCCCGGACGCGCTGCTGATCGAGGGGATGAATGATCCAGAGGAAGGGAAATGCGTCAGGGCCGCATAATTCCTCGGGTCCGTAGCCGGTGAGGGGGAGACAGCCTTCGCTGGCGAATTCCAGCGTGTTGCCTGGCCGATGGCAAGAGCGAAAGGCCATCCCCGGCAGGTTGCTCAGCAAGGTTCGCAGGCGTCGTTCGCTTTCAGCCAGGGCGATCACCGCGTTCTTGTTTTCGGTGGTTTCCACCCCCATGGCGATGAAGCCGTAAATCGCCCCCGCCTGATCACGGAGCGGATTGACCGACAGGTCCAGGTTGCAGGTATCGCCATTTTTCATCAGATACCGCTTCTCGCCCCGCCAACTCTGCAGGTCGCCGGCCAGTAGTTTGGCGAAGTAGTCGGGGGAAACATGCTGATCCTCCGGGTGCGTCAGGTCGGCTATGGTCATTCGCTCTAATTCCGCCATGGAATAGCCGGAGCGATCCTGGGTGGCCTGATTGGCCTTGAGAAAGCGTCCCTGCAGGTCGATCAGGCTGATCATTGCCGATGGACTCTCAAACAGGACGCGGAAATATTGTTCATTGGTGAGGAGTTGTTCCGGCGGTGTGGTGGCCATGTTTTAAACCTGTGGTTCGGAGCAATCGTGTTCGGGGAGCAGCACCTGGAACGTGGTGCCGTGATGGATCCGGCTGGAGACGGTGATGGCGCCATGGAATTTTTTGACGATGCTCAAGGCCAGCGGCAGTCCCAGGCCCCGGCCCAGGAATTTATCGGAGTAGAACGGGTCAAAAATATTGATCATCTGCTCCTCGTCGATGCCGGCGCCGCTGTCGGTGATTTCCAGGCAGCCGTAGCGCGCGGCGGTTGGGGTCCAGCCAGTCGGGAAAAGGTGGGGATTGTGGATGGC
The DNA here is from genome assembly GCA_903842475.1 of uncultured bacterium. Taxonomy (GTDB): domain Bacteria; phylum Desulfobacterota; class Desulfobulbia; order Desulfobulbales; family Desulfobulbaceae; genus Desulfobulbus. Next base: position 5,970 of record CAIMMA010000302.1, on the reverse strand, counting down.
CTCCCGGTCAAGGCTGGTGACGCGGAGCGCAATCCGTCCCGGCGCTTTGTCGATGGTTTCCAGGGCATTGGTCAACAGGGAGATGAGCGTCTGTTCCAGGTGGGGCTGGTTGGCGACCACCACCGGTCCCGGGGTGGCGAGGTCAACGGAGAGGGAAACAGGCTCGGTCACCTTGATTTTGCCGGAGGCCAGTAATTCCCGGCAGAACACCGAAAGGTTGAGCGGGGTGAGCACGTCGGCGAACTGTCCGGTATAGATCAGCAGGGTGTGGCCAAGTTCGGCGGCCCGTTTGCAGCCGGCCATGGCCTGCATCAGGAGCCCGTGGATTGCGGAGTCGGGAGCGACCTCATCTCCGGCCAGTTCAAGGTTGCCGGCGACGATGGCCATCATATTGTTGAAATGGTGGGCCATGGCGCCGGCCATCCGCTCCAGGCCTTCATTCTTGAGCAGGAGTCGTTGCTGGCGCTCGATCTGCAAGCGGGAACTGATGTCACGACTCAGGGCGAAGAGCACCTGGCGGCCGCTCCATTGTCCCCGGGTGATATGGGTTTCCACCGGGATGAGTTCGCCTGCTCGGGTCAGCAGCGGTAAAGGGCAATGGTCGCAGGTTTCGGCCAGTATGGCGGCAACGATCTCCAGCAGTTCCTGTCGGTGTGCCTCCGGATGGATCGCCTGGATGTTTCGGCCGATTAACTCCTCCCGCTGGTATGCCAATCGGGAGGCCGCGGTCGCATTGAGATCAAGGATCGTGCCGTCCAGGTCGAGGATGAAGACTAAATCCTGAATACTGTTGAACAGCATTTCCAGATTCTGCTGGTGTTGGCGGATGAGTCGTTCCTGATTCTTCTGCACCAGAAAGGTGCCGATATGGATGGCCATGCCTTCCAGGGAGGTACGAATCAGGGGCGGGATTTCGCTTGTTTTTTTGGAGGCGACATTGAGGCAGGCGATCACCTTGCCCTGGAACGAAATCGGCACTACCCCGATGGCCTGCAATCCCTCGCCCTGCACCGCCTCGTTATTGAATTGCCGGGCTAAATCGGCATAGCGCATATAGACCGGTTGATTGCGCTGCACCATCAGGGCTTGCGCCGAATCGCCGCTGTACCAGGAGGCGCTTTTGATAAAAGCATCTGAAAGGCCCTGGTGCGCGGTCAAGGTCAGGCTGCCATCGGTCCGGTCCACCAGATAGAGACCGCCGCATTCGGTTTGCGATACCTCAAGGGCCTTGGCCACGCAGATTCGCAAGGTCTCTTCTTGCGAGATCGAGGCGCCCAGTGCGACGTGCAGGTCGCGCTCGATCTGCAGCAGTTCTCTGGCTTGCTGCACGTTGGTGATGTCCGTGGCCGTGCAGACCACGAATTCCACCTCGCCGGCATCATCGAGCTTCGGAGTTTTGGTGATCAGCATATAGCGGGGCTGGTGGGATCCGAAGTGGATCCATCGCGCGGAGGTGCGTGCTTTTTTTTCGGTGAACACCTGTTGGTTGTCGGCAAGGGCGAGGGCCAGCATTTCCTGGTCGAAATGCGCGGCCAGTTTCTGGTGGGCGATCTGGTTGGGGGCGATGCCGATGGTATCGGCAAAGGCCTTGTTCACCGTCCCGAAGGTTTCAGGATCGTGGAGATACCAGATGCTGACCGGGATAGAGTCCAGCAGCAGGCGCTGCTCCAGGGTTTTGCGCCGTAATTTTTGTTCGGCTTGGTAGCCGTCGGTGACATCGGTCACCACCGAGTGCAGCAAGGTCCGGCCGTGCAGGGAAATTGGCACAGTGCAGACTTCCACGGCCCTGCTCTCGCCGGATTGCCTGCGATGCAGGGCCTGGAACCAGAGTCCTGTCCGGGCCAGGGCCTCCTGGATCATGGCTTTGGTGGTTTCCGGATCAGCGGTATTGATTTCAAAAATAGTTTTCCGGGCGAAAGTTTCGGCGTCAAAGCCGTAAAAACGCTGGGAGGCCGGATTGGTTTTCACAATGCACCCGGTTTCAGGGTCGATGAGCAGTTGCACGGCCGGGTTGACGGCAAAAAGACGGTGATACCGATCCTCACTTTCTTGCAGTTGTCGCTGCAGTGCATCGTTTGCTTGGCACAGTGCTTTGATCCGGCCGATGCCGTTGCCGATCAACATCCCGGCGAACCCGCCCAGGCAGAAAGGCAACAGATACAGCACCGGCGCCAGGGGCAATGGAAAAAACAGGCTCAGCAGGAAACAACCCAAGCAGAGGGTCGCGGCGCCACCCAGAAAATAGGGCAGCAATATGGGCAAGCGGGTTGTCATGGGGATGCGTTTTGAGCGTTGATTGGGGGGAAAGGGAGCGACAGCGCTGCGGAAATCGATTGGGAAAAAGTTTTTACCATTTTGCGAAAAAAACATCTATTAAAAATGGTTCCTGTTCACCCGGGAACAATGCGGAGAGCCCTTGCGGCCTGATCGTCATCGTCCATGCCTGCCGAAGTGGTTGGAGGGCATGCCCCGGGCGCTCCGCGGTTGGCCTGGGCGGACCGGTGGGCGCAAGGCGACAGAGGCCGGGTTGGGTGAGTGTGGCCAGTGGTGTGGTTTTAGTTCCGGTCCCCGATCGGTCGGGAAATGCTTGGCCAAACAGGGAGCGAGGAGCGCTTTTGGCGAATTGGTCAACCAATTAAGCGGGGGCGTCCCTGGTCATCGCATAATAATCATTGACAAAAATAAATTAACCCTATATTGGTTGGACCAATTGAAAAGATTTTGAAGGGGCCAGCATGTCTGCGGTAGCATCCAGGGAAGAAAAAAAATACGCTTACACCGCAATCGTCGAACGGATTCGCGGGATGATCGCCAACGGCGAGCTGGCGCCGGGAGACCGATTGCCGCCGGAGCGGCGACTGGCCGAGGCCTTTGGGGTTTCCCGCGGCAGTCTGCGCCAAGCTTTCCAGGCTTTGGCCGAGCGTAAGATCATCGAGAGCCGGCAGGGAGATGGCACCTATCTGCTGACCACGCTTGATGCGGCCCTGCCCGGTGAGGCCATTGTTGAAGCCATCGGCAAGCAGGGTAGTTTTTTACACGATCTGCTCGAATTCAGGCAGCTGCTGGAGCCGCAGATTGCCGCCTTGGCCGCCAAGCGGATCACCCCGGAGATTCTCGATCGGTTGAAAATCCTGGTCTGCGATCAGCAGCGCGCCCTGACAGCCGGGCGTGAGGACGATGCTTTTGACGTCGAATTCCACCGGCTCCTTGCAGAAAGCGCCGATAACCGGGTGGTCGTCCAGGTGTTGGCCATCCTCCAGTCGATCCTCAACCAGAGCCGTTCCACCTGGCTGCAGAGCCGCGAACGGCGCTATGCCTCGGTAACCGGGCATTTGCGGATCATCGACGCCCTGGAAGCCGGCGATGCCGATGCCGCCTTCCTGGCCATGCAAGCGCATATTGCTGAAATCGAACGTTATATCTTCGGCGAGCTGCAGGAAGATTGATTGTCTTAAAATACGGTAGCCGCATTGATCGTGCTGAGCTACCGAAACAGAACGGAGAACATCATGTCGCTTGAATTTGTGGTAATGTATCTGGCCGTGGGGTTGCTTGCAGGTCTGCTGGCTGGCCTGCTGGGCGTCGGCGGCGGGGTGGTGATCGTGCCGATGCTGGTTTTTTGTTTCGTCAAGCAGGGTGTGCAGCCCGACCTGATCATGCATATGGCCCTGGGCACCTCGCTGGCCAGCATCATCTTTACCTCGATCTCGAGTTTCATGGCCCACCACCGGCGGGGTGCGGTCGAGTGGACCGTGGTCAAGCGGATCGTTCCCGGTATTCTGATCGGTACCTTTCTCGGCACCATGGTTGCCTCCAGGCTGTCTTCCGGATTTCTCAAAGGGTTCTTCTGCGTGTTTCTCTATGCGGTGGCTACCCAGATGCTGCTGAACAGAAAACCGAAAGCCACCCGGGACTTGCCGGGTCATGCCGGCATGTTCGCGGTGGGCTCCACCATCGGCGTGGCCTCGGCGCTGGTCGGCATAGGCGGCGGCTCGCTGTCGGTGCCGTTCATGATCTGGTGCAACGTCGCCGCCCATCGGGCCATCGGCACCTCGGCGGCCATCGGTTTTCCCATTGCCGTTGCCGGAGCCATCGGTTTTGCGGTCAATAACCTGCAGACCGTTGGCCTGCCGGCCTACAGCCTCGGCTTTGTCTATTTGCCGGCACTGCTGTTCATCGTCTGTTTCAGCGTCCTGACCGCCCCGTTGGGCGCTAAACTCGCCCACGCCCTGCCGGTGGACAAATTGAAACGGGTTTTTGCGATTTTCCTTTATGTGGTGGCCACCAAAATGGCCTGGGGGCTGATCTTCTGAAGGTATTGGGGGCGTTATGGCGGGTGGGCGGGCCGGTTTTTTCGGCAGGTTCATGCTGCCTGAGTCGATGGGCGGAGAAGCGGGGGGATGCCGGTGTGTTTTCGGGATTTGGGTGCATCTCCCTGTTGACAGTTTTTAAAATTCGCGTACAGTAGGCCGCAACGTAATAACGTTGCAGACAAATCATAAAAACAGTTTTGTAAACGGAACACGGTGTAATTCCGTGACGGTCCCGCCGCTGTAACTGGAATTTGAGGTCGCATCCCGTCAAGGGGGCCACTGATTGTTGCTTGACGATCGGGAAGGCGCGATCGGGCAGTATCCAGAAGTCAGAAGACGTACAAAGCGGTTTTGTTCGAAGAACACGATGGTAAAGGGTTCTGTAAAGGTGATGCCGCCTTTCGGAGCCCTTTTTTTATTTTCCGGGGCCGGCATCCTCCATTATTGAAGGAAGGAGCCATGAAAACACAGATCGAACTTGCACGGGAAAATAGCATCACCCCCCAGATGGCAACAGTGGCCAGGGACGAGGGGTTGCCGGCGGCGCTTATCCGCGAGCGGGTGGCCAGAGGGGAAATCGTTATTGCCAACAATCCCGCCCGGCCCTTGCAGAAGGTGGTGGGTATCGGCACCGGCCTGCGGACCAAGGTCAATGCCTCCATCGGCACCAGCTCCGACATCTGCGACCTGGAGGCGGAGATCCGTAAAGCGCGCATTGCCGAAGAGGAGGGGGCCGATACCCTGATGGAGCTCTCGGCCGGCGGCGATCTCGACCGCATCCGTCGGGCCGTTCTCGCCAACACCAACCTGCCGGTGGGCAATGTCCCCCTCTATCAAGCGTTTAAGGAAACCGCCCGCCGATATAAAAATCCGGCCAAGCTCGACCCGGAATTTCTGTTCGAGCTGATCGAGCGGCAGTTGGCCGACGGCCTGAGTTTCATGGCCATCCACTGCGGCATCAATCAATACACCATCGAACGGCTGCGGAAACAGGGGTATCGATACGGCGGGCTGGTTTCCAAAGGCGGTACCTTCATGGTGGCCTGGATGGATGCCACTGGGCAGGAAAACCCGCTGTATGCCCAATTTGACCGGGTCTGCGCTTTGATGAAAAAATACGATGCCGTGCTCTCGCTGGGCAACGGCATCCGCGCCGGAGCCATTCACGACAGCCATGACCGGGCCCAGATGGCGGAGATGATCATCAATTGCGAGCTGGCCGAACTCGGCCGGGAGATGGGCTGCCAGATGATGGTGGAAGGGCCCGGCCATGTGCCGCTCGATGAGATCGAAGGCAACATCATGCTCGAAAAACGAATGAGCGGCAAGGCCCCCTACTATGTCCTCGGGCCGCTGCCCCTCGATACCGGCGCCGGCTACGATCATATCGCCGCGGCCATCGGGGCCGCCAGCTCGGCCCGCTACGGGGCGGATCTGATCTGCTACATCACCCCGGCCGAACATCTGGCCCTGCCGACTGAAAACGATGTCCGCGAGGGGGTGCGGGCCACCCGGCTGGCGGTGCGCATCGGCGATCTGGCGAAATACCCGGACCGGCGCGACCGGGAAAAGCTGGCGGCCAAGGCCCGGCGCGACATGAACTGGGAGGAGCTAGAAAAACATCTGCTGTTTCCGCAGAAGGCCCGCGAGGTGCGCG
>CAIMMA010000301.1 GCA_903842475.1 uncultured bacterium | reverse complement strand
TAATGAATAATGCCCCTGGTGCTATTCCGCTCGCCTCTTTGCTACCACACAGTTGTTCACATGGTCAAATCGACCGAACAGGTCTTTTCCCCTGAGAAGGGGACTTAAACTTAAAATAGACCAAAACTTCCCACCCTGAGGGGGAACAATGGAGTCATGAAGGGCTGAATCAACAACCGTATCCTCGGCAACTGATTTCTGGCCTGCAAAGTTTAAACGGGTGAAAATTAAACATGGTCTTCCAGATGCATGTCTAAATATTCCAAAACCTACGGCAGTCACAAGCCTGCCCGCCGAACCATCATTGCAGAAGAAGGCTCACCGGACAATGATCGGATCCGATGATCTCTCTGTGAATAGAGGCATCAAGCACTCGATCGCTGCTGGCGCCATCCACAATAAAATAATCTATTCTCCAGCCGATATTTTTAGCGCGGGCATTAAAGCGATAACTCCACCATGTATATTGGTCCGGTGACTGATTGAATTTACGAAAGGTATCGAGATATCCGGCAGCTATCAATTCATCCATCCAGGCGCGCTCCTGCACCGAGAAACCGGGATTCTTGACATTTGCCTTAGGATTGGCCAGATCGATTTCCTTATGAGCAACATTTAAGTCACCGCACAACACCACCGTTTTTTCCTGACGGAGGCGATCCAGGAAGCCGAGCAGCGACCGGTTGAAATCCTGTTTATAGGCTAGGCGCTGAAGTTCGGGTTGTGCATTGGGCGAGTAACTGTTGATTAAATAATAATCCGGGTATTCGAGGGTTAGCACCCGCCCTTCCTCATCAAACTCGGGACAATCGAGCCCATAGATAACCCGGAGCGGGACGAGCTTGCTCAAAACAGCAGTGCCGGCATACCCTTTTTTCTTGGCAGGGTTCCAATAGGCCTGATAGCCAGGGAAAGTTCGGAGCGCGTCGGACAGTTGATCCGGTTGCACCTTTATCTCCTGCAAGGCGAGGATGTCGGGATTCAAGCCCTGCAGCACCTCAACAAAACCGTTCTTCAATACAGCCCTGAGCCCGTTGACATTCCAAGAAACCAATTTCTTTGCCGAATCCATTGGTGTTGTGGTCATTTCTCTTTTATTCCGTGGAGTCACTCCGATTTGGGGACACCAAGCCACGATCACGCAGCGATCACAGTGCGGCCGTTGCGGTTTGCATGTCCCCTGGCCGAAAGCAACCAAAATTGAGTTGATTCGAGTCCAATATTGGATGGGTAATTGTTTCCGCAAAGCCATTTCAGTCTGCAGCGGAGTGCCCGTCTGCACGTAGCCCCAAATGTTCATGATGCGATGCACATGGGTGTCAACACAGATGGCCGGCGAATGAAAAGCCACGGCCACAACAAGATTGGCGGTCTTGCGGCCCACCCCCGGCAATTTGAGCAGGGAGTCAAGGTCAGCGGGGACAACTCCTCCGAACTGCTCCTCGAGTACAGCCGGCAATGCCTTGAGGAATCTGGCCTTGTTGCGAAAAAAACCCACCGGATAAATGATTGTTTCCAGATCCGCCACCGACAGTTGTCCCAACTCACGGATTGTGCCGGCTCGGGCAAAGAGTCGACGGGAGGCCGCAGCGGTCACCTCATCCTTGGTCCGCGCTGAAAGCATGGTCGCCACTAGCACCTTGAATGGATCTTGAGATTGGGCAGCAATCAGGTCAACCACCGGAACCTGATAGGTTCTAACTTCATCCTCCAGAATGGGAAGCAGTTGGTCAATAGGGAAGGTCATACAAGAAGGATTCGATTCAACAAAGAGATGCCAGCCGGGATCGACACCCCTCTCTGGAGCGTAGCCATAAAAATGGTGAAGAAATCGTTCCCTCGGAACAGCAGGGGTGCATCGATAAAAGCGCTGAACGACGATGGGCAGAAAAACGCCCCCCTCCTGGCACTCGAAAAACGCAATCCGGCAGGCACCGGTCTACAAGACCTCGTCACTGAGCATCGAAACCACTCCGGTTTCGAGATCATAATAAGTAGCCACCACCAGCACGCTCCCTTGATCGACTAAATCCCTGATAATAGGTTCCGAATCCTCGATTTTTTTGGCGGTGGTTTTGGCCAGCTCTTTTGAGGCGTTTTCGGTCCAAACCCCATCCATACCCTTGGCCTTTTTCAGGGCGGCATCGATCGACGGGGTCAAGCTGGCGATGTGCCCATGCAGCTTCACCCCTTGAGCAACCGCTCCAACCGCACCGCACGAAGAATGCCCCATGACCATGACCAAGGGGGTATTCAGATGGGATACGGCATATTCAATACTGCCGAGGATATGGTCATTGATAATGTTCCCGGCAACCCGGACGATAAACAGATCGCCCAGCCCCTGATCAAACACATCCACCGGGGGAACACGTGAATCGGCGCAGGTCAAAACCACTGCTATGGGGTTCTGAGCGGAAACCAGCCCCCTTCTTGATTCTTCGCAATGATTGGGATGTTCCAGTGTTCCGGTTACAAACCGCTGATTTCCGGCCATTAATTTTATAAGTGCTTCTTTCCCTGTCACCTGTTCCTTAACTGGCTGCATCATTTTTGTCCTCTGTAGTCAGTACGTATCCTTCTTGAACCAAATAATTGACAGTTGCCCGTTATGCGCCCCCCCCAAGGCATGGGGAAAAGTGGCACACCATAGCAGCAGCACTCCCTTTTATCTAGAGAGAAAACGAAAAAAGTGCCCCGCCTCGCCCCGACGAGGTCGTTGCCAACTTCTCGGAAACATATCTCAATCAGCCTGCAGGCGTCGACCGAGGCGGCACCTTGCGGTCTGGGCTCATCTCACTCGACGCCTAAAGCCCGACGTTTTCCCGACCAGAGCCTCGAAGAGGGGCGCCAATTATTTCTCGCTGTAGTAATAGTTTTGCTGGTATTCGTAATAGCCGAACACCTTGGCATCGAGCAGGTTGGTTTTATATGCGTTGAAAACCACCCCGATGATTTTATCCCGGCCGATGGTGTCCACCAGGGCTTTGACATGTTCCCGCCGTGACAAACCATGACGTACCACCAGGATCACACCGTCAACATGGCGGGCAAGGATGGCCGTTTCGCTGGCGGCATTCAGGGGCGGGCTGTCCAGGATAACAATACGGTCTTCATAACGCCCCTCTAACTCATCGACCAACCCGGTCATGGAAGCAGAACCCACAAGTTCAGCCGGATTGATCGACCGCGGGCCAGCAGGGAGGATAGAAAGTTTGTCCACGCCGGAGGGCACAATCAGCTCCGACAGCTTTTTTTTGTGCTGGAGGTAATCAGCCAACCCGGCTCTATTGCTCAAGCCGAACATGAGATGCTGCGCAGGCCGCCGCAAGTCGCAATCGACCAACAGACAGTAATCATCCACACCTTGGGCCAGCGAGATGCTGAGATTGGCACAGATAAAGCTTTTTCCTTCCCCCGGGGATGCACTGGTCACCAATATACTCCGAGGCACCCCGCCTGTGGCTGGATGGAGAATACGCGTACGCAGGGATCGGATGCTTTCCGCCACCGGCCCGGTAGTTGCCGTTGCCAAAGTAAGACGAGCGTCCCACCGCCCGAGATGGGCCGAGTCGTCGCAGCGCTGCGGACGAGGGACGGGGGCGGCTCTGAAATTGCCTCCTTTTCGGGTTCCACCGGAGACTGGAGTTCGTCTTGTTTGGTCTCCGCCTGTTCCAATCCGACAGATTCGTCAGCCAGTTTCATGGCCTTAAATACTTTTCCCACGCTTTCCTCCAATAAAACCAATCAAAAATGCAGATACTGCAACCAGGACTCGGGAAACAACCTGCCAAGAAGCGAAAATTTCCGGACTTCCGGTACCATCTCAAGCAACAACAAAACAACAACGAGAAAGGCTACGCCCAGGCCGCCAAAAACCGCTCTCATTTTACCTTTGGCCCGAGGCGACCTGGCCACGGGGAGGGGGTTATCCTCGCCGGGAAAATGAAGATCATCGATGCTTTCCCGGACGAGATCCGCTCCGATAACCGGTTTGTTTTCGGCAAATCCGGTGAGCAGGGCATGATCGCCGATAATATTGATGAGCCGAGGTGTGCCCTGACTCGCCTCATGGATCAAGGCGATGGCCTCCCCGGAAAAAATATTGAGATGGCGGGCCCCTGCGGTGCGCAGCCGAAAGTGAATATATTGCCGGGTTTCCTCCAAATCAAAACGGTTGAGATGAAACCTGATGCCGATCCGCTGTCGCAGGGGCAGAAGACGATCATCGCTCATCCGCTCATTGAGCTCCGGTTGGCCGACGAGAAAGATGGACAGAACATCCTGACCTTTTTCTTCCAGATTGGACAACAACCGAATCTCCTCAAGCAAATCAACGGGTAACACATGGGCCTCATCGACAATCAAGAGCACCCGTTCCCCTTTTTCAAAACACTGCTTGAGCAACAGGCCGAATTCGATCAGGAACATCGCCTTGTTGCCATCCCAGGACAGTCCCAGTTTTTTGGCAATGAAGGAAAAAAACTCATCGCGATGCAGAATAGGGTTGTTGAGCAGACAGAGATGCACGTCCTGTTCCAGGGAGTTGACCAGAGCCTGCAGCAGCGTGGTCTTTCCGGAACCTACATCGGCGGTCAGCACCAGAAAACATTTTTTACTGAGAATCCCGTACTTGAGAATGGCCAACCCTTCCTGATGGGTTTCACTCATGAACACGGTTGCCGGATCGGGAGTGAGGGCAAAAGGCTTTTTAGCGAGACCGTAATATTTGGTATACATTGCCGATAGTATGTATTGAAAGAGTACGCCGGGCGATTGCCTCAGACGATAATCATGCCTTTGAGCCATAAAAAGGCGATAACTGCCAGCAGGATCGTTCCGTAGAGCGAAACCAGAGCGACGCTCAAGCGCCGCAGGAACCTTTTCCGCTGTATCTCCGCTTCTTGTTCGAGGTAGGCGATGGCACTGACCACCGGCACGCCGAGATATTCTTCAATCTCCCCGGCGTCCTTAAACGAAGTGTCCACAAACTCCAAGTACACGATGGATCCGACACTCAACGCCAAGCCTGCGGCGATGGATGCGAGAAGAATCTTGAGAAAATTAGGCTTGGATGGCTTCTCGGGCAGCCGGGCGGAATCAATAACCTTAAACTTGCTGCCCTTTTGATTGTGCTCCAGCTTTTCCGCGGATTGAGCCTGCAGGTTCTGGGCGACCAAGTAATCATAGTGACGGCGCAACTCTTCATAATCACGGGTTAACCCCTTCCATTCAGCTTCCCGTACCGGCGCGGCATCAACCCATTTCTGATATTTTTCGATCTCTGCGGGGATAGCCGCCTGATCAGCCCGAAGCCGCTGGATATTGGCATCGATTTCTTTGAACTGCAGTTGCATTCGCTGGATTTCCATGCTTTCCGACTGATTGCCCCTGGTGGGGGCAGAGGCTGTTGCCTTGCGCGGCAAGGTTTGCTCTTTGCCGGCCGCCCCCTCCAACTGCTCGATCAATTGTTTGGTTCGGCGCACCTCAGGATGCTGCTCTGTATATTTCAAGAGCAGTTCGTCCAGATACACACGCTGCCGTTGCAATCGCTGGGCGCTGGTTTCCCCCTGCTGCACCTTTGCTCCGGGTTCGTTGGCAACTCGGGGCGGGGCCATCCGCTGTTTCCAGGCCATCTGCTCCTGAGCCATGACCTTGGTTCGCTCCAGTTCCTGAATGGAATTCTGGATACCCTGGCTCTGTTCATTCAAGGCTTTAAGCTGGGCGAGATTGCTGGCCCGCTGCTCCGGCATTTCATTGAAATATTTGAGCTTGTAGTCCCGCATGAGCACTTCTTTTTCGTCAAGCACCTTCTTGGACATCGCCAGTTCGTCCTGGGTATACTTGGAGGTCTCGGTAGCTCGGATTTCCCGGTACTTGAGATTCTCCTCAATAAACAGCGAAGCCAGGGAATTAGTAACCCGCATGACCTTCTGGGGATTATCCCCCTGAAAGGAGACGCTGAAGATATCACCCCTGCTTGCCGGTTTAACGATAACATTTTTACGCATGCCCTCGATGACATCCTCGATCGGTAGCTTTTTTCTTGCGTCTTCGTACAAACCAAACTGGGTGATCACCTTTTCCAGGCTGTTGCGGCTCAGGACCAGTTCTTTCAGCGTCGCCAGGGTGTCCCCCAAGTTGGCCCGCCCTTGCTCGGGGTCCATCTTGGCGGGATTGATCTGCCGTTGCTCGTAACTGAGGAGGGCATCACTCTGATAAATTTTGGGAACATACAGATAGTAGGCCAGGCCCACGGTGATGGCCACCAGCAGGCTGGCGGCGATCAATCGCCATCTGTCAATCACGAGATCGACATACTTCTTAATCAGTTGACGCTGTTTGCTGTCCATGATCTACTGAGTTCACTCTTAAAATTATTCTTTAGCCACTATGCATACAAAAAATTCAACCACCTGCGTAATCGGGGACATCCATGGATGCCACGCTTCGCTCACTCTGCTGCTGCAAAAGGTACTGCACCGGGCGGACACCTTTATTTTCCTGGGTGACTACGTGGATCGCGGCGCCGATTCCAAAGCGGTGATCGACTCGATCCTCTCCCTCCAAAAAAACAACCCGCGGGTGATCCCCCTTATGGGGAATCACGACTGGCTCTTCCTGCAGCATCTGAATGGCCTGGACAATTCGCTTTTCCTGCAGGTCGGCGGACGGCAGACCCTGGCAAGCTACGGCCTTTCGCCGACTTTCGACCGAGCCGAAATCGACCGGCTCGTCCCCCTGAAACACCTTGCCTTCCTGAAAAACCTGCCGCTTTTATGGGAAGACCAACACGCCATTTACGTGCATGCCGGATTGCAGCCCGGCCGTCACCCCAGCCAGCAGACCCCGCAATGGTGCCTGTGGGCGAGGGAGCAATTCATCCACACCACCTATGAATTCGGTAAGCCGGTGGTCTTTGGCCACACCGTCTTCACCGAACCCCTGCTGACGCCCAACCGGTTCGGCATTGACACCGGGGCTGTCTATGGCGGCCGACTCACCGCCCTGCTTCTGCCGCAACGAGAATTCATCAGCGTTCCGGGTGAGGCAGCAAACTTTTAAAATGTATGGTAGCTGAAAAAAGAGAAAAAACAAATAGGCTGGTCACAATTCTTCCATAATAAATGGCATGGCCTCCGCAAGACTGGAATAGCCCATCAGCAGCATGAACAAACGATCAAATCCAAGCGCGATTCCTGCCGTTTCTCCAACCAAGGCCAAGTCCGCGAGAAAGCTTTCCGGCATGGCCGCATTTTTGCCTGCACGCTGCAGGGTTGCTATTTCCAATGCAAAACGAGCACGCTGCTCCCGCGGTTCGACCAACTCGGAAAAGCCGTTGGCCAGTTCCACGCCGGCGACATACAATTCAAAGCGTTCCGCCACCAGGGGATTTTGCGGGCTGCAACGGGCAAGTGAACCCAGCTCGACCGGATAATCGTAGAGAAAAACCGGTCGCTCCCTGCCCAGGTGCGGCTCCACGTCAGTGACCAGAACCTCATCGAAACTCCCGCATTTCAGGACCTCGTCGACCTCGACCCCGGCATACTGCCGAAAAGCTTCCTCCACGGTCAGGCGGTCCCAGGGCTGGCGCAGCGAAACCCGACAATCCCGCCAACTGAGTATTCCCTCGGAACTGAGCCCCGGCATCCGGAGCATAAGCCGACAGAGTGCGGCAAGCAGTTCCTCGCACTCCCCCATCAGGTCAAAATAATTCCACCCCTGATGGTACCACTCCAGCATGGTGAATTCCGGCTGGTGGATTCGACCGGATTCCTCCTTGCGAAAGCAATGGCAAATCTGGAATATGAGCGGACACCCCCTGGCGAGGAGTCGCTTCATGCAGAGCTCGGGGGAAGTATGCAGATACCAGTTTTCACTGGAAAAAGGAACGAGATTGGACTCGGGCAGCAGAATCGGCAACCGAAGCGGCGTATCGACTTCGATATAACCGCCTTCGAAAAAAAACGACCGTATGGCCTGCAGCAGTGCCGATCGCTGCCGCAGGCCCTGGGGGGTCAGCATGTCGGCTATTCTTTGACCCGGGTGATATAGGACCCTGTCCGGGTATCGATTTGGATTTTATCGCCTTGCTCGACAAAAGGAGGCACCTGAAGCTGGAAACCGGTCTGCACGGTCACCGGCTTGGTGTCGGTGCCCGAGGTGTCGCCCTTGGCCCAAGGATCGGCCACCGTCACCTCCAGGTTGACAAAGGTGGGTAGGGTAACATCTATGGGGCGTTCCCCGAAAAACAGCACCTGCACTTCCATGTTGTCGATCAGGAAGCTGAGGTTGTCGCCCAGTTGCTCTTTGGTCAGAAAGATCTGCTCAAAGGAGACGGTATCCATGAAATGGTATTCGCTGTCCTGGGCATAGAGGAACTGCATGTTGCGCTCCTCCAGGTTCGGACGATCGAATTTATCGTTGGAACGGTAGGTCTGGGTGAACTGCACCCCGGTGATCATGTTGCGCATCTTGGTCCGGTAGAGGGCCTGCCCTTTCCCGGGTTTTGAAAAATCAAATTCAGTGACGATGTACGGCTCGCCATCAATCTGAATTTTCAACCCTTTCCGCAAATCAGAAGCTGTATACATAGACTCGTCCTTAACTCTTTATTTATCGGTAGATTTGGAGGGGAGCATGTTACGTTAAACCCTTAGTTTTTGCAATAGCTTCCTGCATTTTCGACAACATTATGCGCTGCTTTCTCGGTCTGCTCTTGTTTTCGACCGACATTTTTTATAGATTGTTCCGCAACCAGCAATTCTAACCAGGCGAGCAACGCATGTTGATCAGAGCAGGAGTGCTTTCAGACACGCACCTCCAGAGACCGGACCACCGTTTCAAACAACAGATCGAACAGTGCTTCCATGCCTGTGACGTCATTATCCACGCCGGCGATTTGACCCATCCGTCGGTACTCGAGGTGTTCCAGGGCAAAACCATCTACGCCGTTCACGGCAACATGTGCGACCGCACCCTCCAGACCCGCTATCCCCAGCAGCTGCTGTTCACCCTCAACCGGTTCACCATCGGCCTTACCCATGGTGCCGGTATGGGGCCTGATATTGAAAACGCGGCCTGGAACCTCTTCCCGGAAGCTGACTGCCTGATCTACGGCCATACCCACCGACCGATTTGTCAGTATCACGGCAAAGTACTGGTGCTCAATCCCGGCAGTTTTCAGGCCACTGGCCGGCATGGCGCCCCGGGCACCTTTGCCATCCTCGAAGCCGGCGACCAGCTCCGAGCCTGCCTGTTTGAGATCCCCCTAATCCCATGAGCACCGCGGCCCCCCTGACCTTCGCTCTCATCTCTCGCTTGCCTGCGCCATGACCACTCCTCTTAAAATCACCCCCATGCTCCAGCAATATCTGGAGATCAAGGATCAGCACCCCGGCGCCATCCTCTTTTACCGCATGGGCGATTTCTATGAAATGTTCTTCGACGACGCGGTGGTTGCAGCCAAGGTGCTCGGCATCACCCTGACCTCCCGCAGTCACAAGGAGGACGCCAACAAAATTCCGATGTGCGGCGTACCCTTCCATGCGGTGACCGGATATCTCGGAAAAATGATCAGAGCAGGGTATCGGGTGGCCATCTGTGAACAAACCGAAGATCCGAAAGAGGCCAAGGGCATCGTTAAACGCGAGGTCATCCGGGTGGTCTCACCCGGCGTCACCACCGACGATCAGATCCTCGATGCCAAAGCCGATTGTTATGTCTGCGCCCTGGCCATGCACCGTAAATCGAACAAAGAGCACCTTGCCGGTCTTGCCTTTGTCGATATTACCACCGGTCGTTTTCAAATCAGCGAAAGGGTTTTTTCACCGCAGGATCCGGCTGCCCTGCTCGATGAATTCACCCGGTTACGCCCTGCGGAACTCCTCCTGGGGCAATCGGACCTGGAAAGCTCCGGATACCTGACCGACCTCCTCACCGCTCAACTGGGGCAACTCTGCCTCACCGCCCGCCCGGATTTCCAGTTCGAGACCACAACGGCCACTGCCACCCTGACCGATCATTTTCATACTACCAGTCTGGCCGGCTTCGGCTGCGAGGCCTATACCGTCGGGATCAATGCCGCCGGGGCCCTGCTGCTCTACCTGCGCGAGACCCAAAAGTCTGACCTTTCCCACATCAAACAGATCAGCCCGTTGCGTCAGAGCGGGTACCTGATCATTGACGACGCCTCCCGCCGCAACCTTGAGCTCACCGAGACCCTGATCGGCGGACGCCGCGAAGGCTCGCTACTGGCCGTCCTCGACCACACCGCCACCCCAATGGGCGCGCGCCTCTTGCGCCGATGGTTGCTGTATCCGCTTCAGGACCGCGGCGCGATCATCGCACGGCTTGACAGTGTCGAGGAACTCAAGGCAGGCGCCGATCTTCGTAAAAATTTGCGAACCCTGCTCAATTCGATCTACGATCTCGAACGACTCTGCAGTCGCCTGGTACTTGGTCACGGCAATGCCCGTGACATGAGCGCCATCAAAATTTCGCTGGCGCAATTGCCGGTTTTGCTTGGCATGCTGACCGATTGTTCATCACAGCTGGTACAGTCCATGGCGGCAGAGTTCGATGTTTTGAGCGATCTGCACACCCTGCTCGACGAAGCTATCCGCGACGACGCCCCAATTTCCCTGCGTGAAGGACGACTCATCCGGGAAGGATACAACGCCGAACTCGATCACCTGATACTGCTGCTCCGCGACGGGAAGAAATTAATTCTCGAACTGGAGCGCAGCGAACGGGAACGATCCGGTATTGGCAAATTAAAAGTCGGCTACAACAAGGTATTCGGCTATTTTTTTGAGCTAAGCCGCAACCAGGCCCTTGAGATCCCCGATTATTTCATCCGCAAACAAACCCTGGTCAATGCCGAGCGTTTCATCACCCCGGAATTGAAGGAACTTGAGCATTCCATCACCACGGCCCAGGAACGTCGACTGGAGCTGGAACACTCGCTTTTTCTGGGAATTCGGGAAAAATTGGTCTCGCAAAACCAACGCATCCTGGAGACCGCCAACCTGCTCGCCCAGATCGACGTCCTTGCTTGCCTGGCGGAAATCGCCACCCGCTTCCGGTACTGCCGGCCACAGATCAATGTCACCAACAACATTACCATTACCGAAGGAAGACACCCCGTCATTGAACGAACCATGGAGCCTGGCCGGTTCGTGCCCAACGATACTCATTTGGATCAGCAGACCAATGAATTGTTGATCATCACCGGCCCCAACATGGCTGGAAAATCCACCGTTCTTCGCCAGACTGCGCTGATAGTCCTGATGGCGCACATGGGCAGTTTCGTGCCCGCCGATTCCGCCGATCTCTGCATAGTTGATCGAATTTTCACCCGAGTCGGCGCCATGGACGACCTGAGACGAGGACAATCGACCTTTATGGTCGAGATGAATGAAACGGCCAATATCCTCAACAATGCCACGGAGAACAGCTTGGTCATTCTTGATGAAATAGGCCGGGGCACCTCGACCTATGACGGCCTGGCCATTGCCTGGGCCGTGGCCGAAGAACTCGCTCAAAAGAACGATACAGGGATTAAGACCTTGTTTGCCACCCATTACCACGAGTTGACCGATCTGGCCGCCACCAGTCCTAAAATTCAAAACTACTCGATTGCAGTCAAAGAATGGAACGACTCCATTATCTTCCTGCACAAATTGGTCAAAGGTGCGACCAATCGCAGTTATGGCATCCAGGTGGCCTCGCTTGCAGGAGTACCGAACCACGTCATCAACCGGGCCTATGAGATCCTCAAAAACATTGAATTAGGTGAATTCAATCTTCAAGGCCAACCCAAGCTCGCTGTCGGGAAAAAAAAGCCACCAAAATCCCCCTGCCAGTTACCGCTTTTCACGCCTCCCGCCCCCCCCCTGGTCAAACTGCTGTCTGATATTAACCTTGACGAAATAACCCCCAAACAAGCTCTCGACATTCTCTACCAGGCCATACAATTTATCAATAACACTAACGAGTAAACCCCGCAAATCCCTCAACAGCCAAAAATCAACTCGCCCCCTTACCAAGTCGACAACCGTTGTCAGTTAAATTTTTTGAACCGATCAAACCTCCTTTTAATAGGCGATTCTAAAAAAAATACCGGCGACACCTCCACAAAAAGTACAATTTCTTTTACCTATCTGAAAGAATAAGGTATGTTAATAACAGTTACCATAGGCTGCCGGCATTCCCACGACTCCCATCCGAACGCTGGCTGCGCAGATTGTTTCTAATATGCATTCCCTTTCGCCTCTATGCGCGCACTCCTTCCACTGGCACGTTTATGTACCTTGATCCGTTATAGCCGGGCTGTATGGTTGCATGCGCTTATGCTGGGGATATTATGCTTGCTTCCCCTGGAATTGTTTGCTGAGACCGAAATCCTTGCAAGCGCACAATTGAGCAACGAACCGCTCGATCAGCAATATCAAGCGGCCAAAGAATATTTCACTCTCCTCGAACGTGATCGTTCCTTGGGAAAAGAACGGACCAACTGGCTCAATGGTACACGTAATTTCCGCAGAATTCATCTTGCCCAAAAAAAAGGCCCCTTTGGTCCAACCAGTTTATTCATGATGGCTAAGATGTCTCGACGGATGTTTGAGCAGTTCAAGTTCCCGATCGATTTAGAAAACGCCATTGAGCAGTTCACCGAGGTCGCCACCCTTTACCCAGCGCATTCATTCGCCGATGACGCGCTCTATGAGGCCGCTGAATGTGCACGGCTTGGGAAAGGCACCGAACAACAGGCAACCAGTTTGTACAATCGAATTATTGAAGTCTATCCTAAGGGCGAATTTTATCCGAAAGCCTTAGCGCGGATCCAGGAAGGACAAGAAAAAAAGCCGGAACCCTTGACGCCGAGTACTGGTACAGAAGCTGTTACAGGAGCCAACCATCTTACCCGGATTGCTCCGGTAAAATATTGGTCTACAACGGATTATACCCGCATCGTCATTCAGACGTCGGCACCGGTATCTTTTAATTCAAGCGTCGTTGAAAAATCAGGAGAACAGCTGAGGAAACTCTTTGTCGATTTTGCCCATTGCTATGTCCCGCAAAATCTTCGGGATCCTATTGTCCTTCAGGAAGGTTTGCTCAAGCAGATCAAGCCCGGCCAATTCAGTTCCGACACCGTCAGGGTGGCCCTCGACATCGGGTCGCTTGCTGAATATAAAGTGTTCAGCTTAAACGACCCGTTCCGAGTCATCATCGATATCCATGGCCAGGCACCGTCAGCTCTTCTCAATGAACTGGCCTCTAAACCAACGATGCCAGCACCATCCCCTGCCGACCAACCTATAAGACAGAACGCTGTTGGGCTTGAGGATAATCCCCAAAAATCAATTCTTGCCGCTCAACCAGTTATCAATGAAAAATCAAAAGGTGCCGAGAAATCGGTAATTAGCTTAGTAGATCAGAAGAAACGAAGCCCG
>CAIMMA010000300.1 GCA_903842475.1 uncultured bacterium | reverse complement strand
TCGTTCACCTCCCTCGATTAACGGTCAATCTCAGGAATAACCAGATCCAGGCTGCCCATGAAGGCCAGGGCATCCGCCAGCAGCATCCCCTCGGCCACCTCGCCGTACAGACTCAGATTGGAAAAGGTCGGGGAGCGCAGTTTCAGTTTGTACGGGTTTTTACCGCCATCGCAGACCAGTCGGTGCCCCAGGGAGCCCCGGGCGGTTTCAACGGCGGAATAGAAGTAGCCAGCTTCGGGTTTGAGCATTTTCGGTACCTTGGCCATCACCGGGCCGTCGGGGAGTTTATCCAGGGCCTGCTCGATGATCCGCAGCGACTGCTCCATCTCCTCCATTCTGACCATATAGCGGGCCATGGAGTCGCATTCGTTGAAGACCGGGACATCGAAATCGAATTCCGGGTAGACCGAGTAGGGCTCGTTCTTGCGGACATCGTAGCTGATTCCGGAACCCCGGGCCACCGGGCCGGTGGCGCCGTAGCGGCGGCACTGTTCCGGGCTGATGAAGCCGATGTCCTTAATCCGTTTGATCAGGATGATGTTGTGGGTGACCAGGTCGTGGTAGAACCGGGGCATGCGGCCGCGGAGTCGGGTGATGAAGTCACGGGTGCCGGCAATGAATTGGTCGTCGATATCGTTATAGACCCCGCCAAAACGCATATAGCAGTAGGTCAGTCGCGAGCCGGTGACCCGCTCGAGCAGGTCAACGATCTTTTCGCGGTCGTCAAAGGCATAGAGCAGGGGGGTGAAGCCGCCGAGGTCGAGCAAAAAGGCGGCCCACCACAGCAGGTGGCTGGCGATGCGGTTGAGCTCGACCGTGATCACCCGGATGTATTCCGCCCGTTCCGGCACCTCGATGCCGGCGGCCTTTTCGACCACCAGGGCCCAGCCATGATTAAAGGCCAGGGCGTGGAGGTAGTCCATGCGGGCGGTATTGGGCATGAATTGGGCAAAGGTGCCGCCCTCGGCCATTTTTTCGTGCATCCGGTGGATATAGCCCAGCACCGGTTCGGCTTTGACCACATACTCGCCGTCCATGGTGAGCTTGACCCGCAAAACGCCGTGGGTAGCGGGATGCTGCGGCCCCAGATTGAGGACAAAGGTTTCATCATGCCGCAGGGATACGGGAACGGTCATGGCATAAAGTCCTTTAAAAGAGGATGAAAGTCGGCATCTTCGGGCAGGAGAATCCGGATCAGGTTGGGATGGCCCTGGAATTGCACTCCATAAAAATCAAACGTCTCCCGCTCGTGCCAGTCGGCGGCCGGAAAAATCGCGGAGAGGGTCGGCACCACCGGCTCATTGCGGGGAACGCGGGTGCGGACCAGCACCCGGCAGTGCTCGCCGCCGAGGCGGTTAAAGTCGTAGAGGATCTCCAGTTGCTGCTGGTCGAGCCAATCGACCCCGGCAATTGATTCGAGGAAAAAGCCCTGGACGTTCATGACCTCGGCCACAGCCACCACCTGATCCGGGGCGCAAAGGACATCGAGATGGGCGCCGCAGCGGGGGAAGTCCAGGGTAAGCACGCCCGCTGTTCGCTCCGGCGGGATCTCTTGCACGCCTTCTTCGGCCGCCAGCGGCGCAGTGGCTGCGGCCGGGGCGGGAAAAATTCGGGCCAGGGCCTTGCAGATCTGTTGTTGTCGTTCCATGGTTTGTCCCCTGTTCAGCCCGGCAGCACCCGCGGCCAGCGTCGCGTACCGGTGATCTTCTCTTCAAGGGTCATGATCCCCTCGAGCAGGGCCTCAGGCCGCGGCGGGCAGCCGGGAATATAGACATCGACCGGAAAAAGTTTGTCCGCCCCTTCAACCACGTTATAGTTGCATTTGACCTTGAACGGGCCGCCGGAGATGGCGCAGTTGCCCATGGCGATCACCCACTTGGGCTCGGGCATCTGGTCGTAGAGGGTCTTGACCGCCAGTTCCAGTTTCTTGTTGATGGTGCCGGCCACGATCATGACGTCGCTTTGCCGGGGCGAGGGCCGAAACACCTCGGCACCGAACCGGGAGATGTCGAAACGGGACCCGCCGGTGCACATCATTTCAATGGCGCAGCAGGCCAGGCCGAAGGTCATGGGCCAGAGCGAGTTGGCCCGGCCGAGATTAAGCAGCGTGTCCAGCTGGGCGAACTGCACTATTGATGAAGGTACGTTTTCCGTTCCCATGTAAACACTCCTTTTCGCCAGGCATAGACAATCGCCAACGATAAAATGCCGACAAAAATCAGGATCTCGATGAAGTCCCGAAACCCAAGCTCCGGGCTGTTATAGGCGACGGCCACGGGAAAGAGAAAGAGCACGTCGACATCAAAGGCAAGAAAAATCAAAGCATATTGATAATAGACAATGCCGAACCGGATCCAGGCGCTGCCGATGGGCTCCATGCCGCATTCGATCAGCTGCTCCGCCCGGCCGGCGCTCTGCCGGGTATGGGACGACGGGCTCAGCAAATGAACGATAATGATGGGGCCAAAACCAAACAGCAGGGCCCCGATCAGAAAAATAGTCACATAGATGATATTAGTAAGAACGACCTGATCCATCCTTTTCTCCTGAAAAAACTGCCCCCGCTGATATCAATCCGACTGATATTATCAATCAATACGGTCGATCAAACTACTGAAATGTTCAACCGATGTCAACAGCATAATTCCAATGAATGATTATTCAATCTTTTTCAGGCCTCCCTTGAATATTAACGTTTGCTCGGGAAAATGATTGACCAAATCCCCTGAAGTGTTAGTTTGGCATGTCTTCAATTTTGATCATGCGTATATTCAACTAAACTGATAAGAATTTGATTTATGGCCATTACCTTCAGACAATTAGAAATATTCATTGCGGTCGCCGAAACCCAGCAGGTCACCCGGGCAAGCAAAAAACTCCTGCTCACCCAATCAGCGGTAAGCATGGCCCTGGGCGAGCTGGAAAGCCAACTCGGCGGTCCGCTTTTCGATCGTCACGGGCGCAGCCTCCTCCTCAATGACCGTGGCCGGTATCTCCTGCCCCTGTCCAAGACGATCCTCAATCAGGTGGCCAACATCGAAACCATCCTGACGGAACAGGAAGGCGCGGTTGCCGGTGTCCTGGAAATCGTTGCCAGTTCGACCATCGGTAACTATGTCCTCCCCTACCTCATCGGCGCTTTCATGCGCCTGCACCCCGAGGCCCATATCAACATGCTGGTGGTCAATACCATGACCGCGGAAAAACTCGTGGCAACGGGCCAGGCGGATCTCGGTTTCGTCGAGGGGGACATCAATGTGGACGCACTGATTGCGACGTCGTGGTTTGAAGATGAACTGGGTATCGTTGTCAGCGCCACCCACCACCTGGCCGATCGATCTACCTTTCAAATACCGGAAGACCTCAAGGAAACCAGCTGGGTTATGCGGGAAGAAGGTTCGGGGACGGCAGAGATATTCACCAAAAAACTGGGGCGCCACGCCTCCCTGCTCAAGGTGGTCACCAAAACCGGACACACCGAGGCTATCAAGAAAGCTGTGGAATCAGGGGTCGGAGCGGCCTGCCTCTCGATGCTGGCGGTCTGCCGAGAGGCGGAGGAAGGATGGCTTAAAATCCTGCCCATCGAGGGAATGGATATGAGCCGACAACTCTGGATCATTCAACACAAGGACAAAATCATCACCCGGCTGATGGCCGAATTTCTCAGTTTCTGCGAAGTGGTCGCCGAAAGTCACCTGGGCCGGGAGTGCCTCGCCTCACCATGGAAACTGCAATCCTTGCTGGAAAAATATAAAACAGACATGGAAAGCGGTCGCTCTTCCGAGAAAAAGCGGGACATTACCGGCGGCTGATCGTTCTGTGCCAGGAACCATGGCACAGTTCGAGTCTGCGGCGACAGCGGGAAGGTTATGGCTGTCCATGTTCCGGACAGAGACACGTCACCTGTCCGGATGTTGATTATTGTAAAGCAGCGAGCGCCAGCCGGATTCGCTCCATACCTTTTTCGATAACAGTCATCGAGGTGGCAAAAGAAAAACGGATAAACGCGTCCGCACCGAAAGCGGCTCCAGGTAC
>CAIMMA010000299.1 GCA_903842475.1 uncultured bacterium | reverse complement strand
CGGAAGCATTGCTGACATTTTGATACAAGGAGAAGGCATGGAACAGGGCAAAAAAGAGCAGAAGAACACCGGCGGAAACAAAAAAATCCTGCTGACGCTGGCCGTTGCGGGATTGATCGCCTCAGCGGTGGCGGTCTATTTTTATTTTTCCTCCTATCGTGACCAGACTGCCGGGAATACCGGTTCCGGCGGACAATCGGCGGCTCAAATGATCGACAAGATCACATCCCTCCTTGGCGGCTCACCCCCGCCCTTTGTCCTGAAGGATGGCGTTCTTCCCGCCATGCCGAACACCATCAAAGGATCCGCTCCGATACGGATCGCCTCCGTCCGCCTGACCAGCACGACGCAAAACAGTTACTTCGAGGGCGATTCCCGGGTCTACACCCTCCGCATGGTGGTGGAAAATACCGGCAGGACCCCACTGATCTGGGGTGACCGGTGCGTTCTCTACGAATCCGTCAGCGACGGGACCGCCTTTGAAGGCATGACGCAGTCGCGCGCCGGCGCCCTCGGCATGCTGCCGAAATATTTCGGCGTCAGCAACGACCAGGAAAACGATCAGGACAACGACCTTCACCGGCGAACCCATACCTTCGGGACGCAGATGACGGTCACCTTCAGAGAGACCGAGAAACCGGTCAATCCCAGCTTCGGGGTGATCGCCCCCGGCACCAGGGCTGTGCTGCACCTGAATTTCCAGCTGCGCACCATGTTGAAGGAAAAACTCCTCCATTCGGTGCGTTTTATCAGTCCCGCGCTTTATGCACCCGACGCGCCGGAAGGTCCAGCAGTCATAATAAGCGCGGAATTCACGCGTCCGGACAGCGACCTCAACGAGAAAGCCGATTGGCTTTCCACCGGGCAAACCCAGATCCCGCTCGACTTCGCCCACCTTGCCAAGTTGGTCGGCGGACAAGCGACGCCGGCGATGCTGCGTCTCGTGGCGGCCAACTGGCTGGCTGAGATCTATCGAGACAAGAGTGTGCCGATCCTGCTTAACCGCCTGCCGCCATCCAACGAATCCCAGGGCGAGATCCGCAGCGCCGCGGTGCAGACTCTGGGCTATCTCAAGGCGCATGCCGCCGTTGGCGATCTCGTCAAACTGATCGCGGACCACGACGAACCTCCCGGAATCCGCGGAACCGCCGCCAAGGCTCTGGGAAAAGTCGGCGATGCAGGCAATCTGGAGACCTTGCTGGCACAAGTCCATGATACCAACGAATATCCAGCCAAATCCGCGATCGAGGCCATCGGCACGATCGGCGGGACGAACGCCTTGCGGATGCTCAGCGGCTTGCTGGCGGAAAAGGATTTTCCCCATGCCCGCTTTCTTCCCGCCGCGCTGGCCAGATGCGGCAGGGAAAGCATCAATATTCTGCGTGAGGCGACTGACAACAACAAACAGGAAGTGGTGGTGGCCGCGATCCAAGAGCTGGGCAAGTTCCTGGCCGCCAAGCCTAACGGACATCCGGAAGCCCTGACTGAAGACCCACCATTCCCGTTTCCTTCCGATCCAATCGGCGAGCAGCAGGCCCGGCACGACGCCGAGCAGCTCCGCCACGGTCAGCCGGGCGTTCCGCCGGAGCAAGCGCACCTGATCTTCGCCACCCTGAAGAAGGCCCTTGCCGACGACCGCAGTACCATCCGGGAAGCGGTCATCGAAGCCTTGCGCACCGCACCGGGGCAGGAGGCCGGTCAGCTTCTGCTCAACCTCGCCAAACAATCCTCGGCCATTTCGCCAAAACTGATCGCAGCGCTGGCCAGCCGCTATGAACCGGAAGCCGAACCGATCGTCACCGCCCTGCTGACCAAACAAACCCCGAATGATATCCGGCTTGCGGCGATGGAAGCCGTCTCCACATTGAAAATCGCCAATACCGCTGAAGAAGCGATGCTCTTAAACATGGCAGCGGATCGTGAGGACGAGCTGCGCTGGAGAAGCCTGAAGCTGTTGTGCACCTGCAACTCCGAGGCGGCCAAGACCGCGGTGCACAAGGCCCTGGATGAAACCGGCAAGGAAGAAGAATATTCACGGCAGGAGTTGCGGAAAACATGTGACTCGGCCGCCGCCCCCGGCCATGATCCGAACTTCGCGCTTCGGCTGGCCAGGGCCGAGGCCGAGGCCAGATCGGCGGCCGCCGATGAGATCGCTAAAAAGCAGGTCACGGCCGCCCTCCCCGCTTTGAAGATTGCGGTGAAAAACGAAACCCAGGCAGGCACCCTGGCCAGGATGGTCACGGCTCTCAAGGCGCTGGGCTGCCATGACCAGGACCAGCTGCCGGTCTTCCTCGCCAAACTCGACGCCCGCGATCCCGGCGTGGTCACCGAGGCCGCCGGCATGCTGCGGTATCTGACCGGTGTCGGCAACGGCCCCTTCCCCGGCGGCAGCGATGCCGAATTCGCGGAAGATATCAGCTATTGGAAGAAAATCGTCCACCGGTGAATCGGCGGTATCCCGCAACCCAAATCCTGAGGAAAAATGATCATGGGAAGACTTCCGCAATCGGTCATCGTTTCGGCGGCGCTGCTGTTCCTCTGTGCCGGACTCTGCTGGGGGGCAGCCACCCAACCCCAGCAAACGGCGCTCTCCCCGGCGCCGGCCTTTGCCGCCACCTCTCCCGATCCGGTCCTGTTCCGCTATAAATTCAAGCAAGGCCAGACCGCCGCAACGAAGCTCGCCATGCAGATAGCCAATCGCATGCAGATGGGTGAAAACAACAAAGTCACGGTCCATGTCACCATCGATATGGACGCGCAGTATACCGTCCGCTCGGTGGACGGCAACGGCGACGCCTGGGCCGTACTGACCATAACCCGCATGAAGATGCGCTCCGACGGCCCGGAGGCGGTCGCCTTCGATTCCGCCCAAAACCAACCCGCCGGCAATCCCCACCTCCAGGCGTTGCAAGCGATGCTCAACACCCCCATTCCGGTCAAGGTCTCCGCGCTTGGCAAGGTGCTGGATATGGACCGGGATCCGATCGATCAAGCTATCCGGCGTGCCGGTATCGCCGCCAATGTCTTCGACGCCAACAAGACCGCCGATGATATCGTGAAGGGTTCGTTCGTGCAGTTGTCCGCCTCGCCGGTGCGGAGGGGAGATATCTACACAGCCGGCACCATTGTCCAGAAAACCGAGGGTCTCGGGGAAATGGCGCTTGATGCCAGATTCAAAGTGCTCTCCGTGAGCGGCGACGGGAAGCAGGCCCTCCTGCAGCCCATGGGTGATTTCATGCTCAAACCCGGGAACGAAGCCGGACCGGTGCGGATCAATCTGAGCAAGGCTTCGGTGAACGGCTGGATCCTCTTTGACCTGGAAAAGGGGTTCATTTCCCGTTCGGAAGTGCTGGTCACGATGGAAATGGAGGCCTCGGAAGGCGCCAATGCAATGCACCTGGCCACGGACACGATCGCTCGCTGCAGCAACCGGCTGCGCGACTGACCCAAGCCATCCTTCCCTTTTCGGGAAGTTCACACCCATCTTCAATAAGGAGAAACCACATGAAGAACACCGCAGGAAAAGTGCGCACCGCCGCCGGAGCTGCCACGCAGTCTCTGCTATTCTCGATCTTCACCATCCAGGAGGTCTTGGCGCAGTCAACGGGAGGCGACGGTTCTGTCTTTGATCGAGCCGACGGCATCTCAAAGGGGCTCGGAGGGCTTACGGGTATCGTCTTTATTGCCCTGCTCATCTGATCGTTTCTGAAGAAGAAGTGAATTGTCCCCCATGCAGGGAGGCAGACAAAGCCACCGCCGCGCCTGAACGAGATACCAGCGATGAAACAACCTGTCCGCCCATGAGCACCACCGGAGATTGAACAATGAAAAAATGCAGCTCCTGCCACAACCAAGTTGATGACCTGGGCCACCTCTGCCCGCACTGCGGTTCCGAAGCAGGGTTTTACAGCGGCGGCTCCGGAGCGGAGGCGCTGTCGATGCTGGATGCCATGCAAAAACAAGCGGAAGCGGCGCGATTGGTGGACCGTGGTGCGCGGTTGATCATGCAGGGGCGCTACGCCGAGGCGGAAAAGCAGCTGACAACGGCCCTTGCCGTCAATCCCATGAATGCGACCGCCCACGGCAATATGGGCGGACTTTTGCTGAGGCAGGGCCGTCCGGGAGAGGCGATCCCGCTGCTGGAAAAGGCCCTGCAACTGCATCCAGGCCTCGAAGGGGTAGGCCACGCCTTGGCACAGGCAAAAGCACAGGCCCGGAGCAGGTCGACGGATGCGGCAACGAACGTATCGGGGCAGCAGGTCGTCCAAGGGATCGCCGGATGGCTGCTGCTGCCGGCCATCGCCCTGGGCGCCCAACCCATCGGTTTTCTCCATAAGATCTATGCGGTGCTGGGGCACGCCAATGGATTCGCGCGAATCCTCGTGATCTGGCCGGCGCTGTGGTTTGATCTTGTCCTGCTGGCCATGGTGGCCATGGTTTCCTGGGGCTTCTTCCGCAAGCGCTCTTTCACGGTCCCGCTCTTCATCGCCTATATCGCCCTGATGTGGGTTTGCTGGGCTGTCATCAGCGGGGTCTCCAGTCAGCATCTGGATGAAGGCCTGATCGGCATGTCCGTTCACCTGGCGGTGCTGGTCCCGTACCTGCTCTTTTCCAAACGCGTGGCCGCCACCTTCGTTCGTGAACCGGAAAATTTACTGGACCGTTGCCTGGCGGGTCTCGGGAGGTACCCGGCGGCGTTATCCGGATTCCTGCAGCGGCAACGCTGGTTCGTCCTCATCCATATCGTCGTGTTTTTCACGGCGATGGTGGTTCTCAATGCCGCAATCCGCTCGCTCTATTTGAACGGCAACCTCTGGGAAACCTGGCGGCTGATCGTGGGTTGAACGTCATCAACCGACGACACTGAAGTCCACGAGCACGGGAAAGAGGTAGCACTTATGGTCGAGCAGGGACGGACGGAAACTGACGACCAGTTACATTCAACAACCCCCGGAGGAGATGAAGAACAATGAGCATCTATGGCCAATTTCCGAAAGGAACTTCTCGTTCCGAAATGAGTCTTTCCGAGCTGATCGACGCCGGTGTCAATACGGAGGCGCTGATCAAGCGTTCGAGGCAGGTAAACGATGCGGACTTGGCTCGCAATATGATCATGGCCAAAATCAACGAAGCGACTTCATTCAAGGAACTGCGGCAGCTCTGCAAAACATGTATCAAAGCGTCGGTGCGGTTGGAATATTTCGAGGAACTACAGCGATTGGAACCTGTTGCCGGCCCCTTGTACAGACCTGAGGAGTTCAAGGCCAGACTGGCGGCCTGGTGTCATGCTCAAAATCAGCGCGGAGCAATAACCGCATCCATAAAGCGGGCTTTTTTCGGCGAACACGGCCAATAATGGCACCCTGGCGGCAAGGGGGCATGAATCAAACGCTCATTTGGTCCTTGCATATGCAGGTACGCACCAAAAGATTTTGAAAGCACTTTTCCTACAGG
>CAIMMA010000298.1 GCA_903842475.1 uncultured bacterium | reverse complement strand
TCATACCCTAGATGTTCAAGCATCGTTTTACCCAACTCAGCCAGTATCAACTCGTCGTCAACAAAGAGAATGCGCTCTTTGCCTGTCGATGCTGCCGCATCGACAGGCTTGACCTCCGACAGGATTACGTCCTCAATTGCAGGGAAAAAGACTCGAAAAACAGTGCCTCTGCCTATTTCACTTTCGCACGTAATGAGTCCCCCATAACTGGCAAGGATACCATGGGAAATAGCCAGCCCCATGCCAGTTCCTTTGCCAACCTCTTTTGTGGTGAAATATGGATCGAATATCTTATCCCGAATATTTGCATCTATTCCTGACCCTGTGTCGCCGACAGAAAGCAAAACAAATTTACCAGGCTGTATCTCTGGATATTGCTGGATATTATCCCCGGAGTGTTCGTAATCTTTAAGAATAATTTCGAGGGTTCCCCCGGTTTGCTCCATGGCATGGAAGGCGTTGGTGCAAAGGTTCATCAAGATTTGATGCACCTGGGTCGGATCAGCAAGAATTGACTTGGTTGAAGGATTAATATCCTGCTTGATCGTGATAGTGGATGGTAGCGATGGGCGCAGGAGCTTGATCGCCTCCTTGATGATAGGGCCGGGCTTCAAAGGGACTCGTTCGACGTTTGCCTGGCGACTGAAAGCCAGGATCTGCTTCACCAGAGCAGCGGCCCTATTATCTGCTTCCTGGACCCTGCTCAGATGTTGGGCTGCCTCTGATTCTGGGGGGATGGAATCACCTGCAATTTCAGCAAAGCCGATAATCGCACCAAGGATGTTGTTGAAATCATGAGCGATGCCACCTGCCAGGGTGCCGATGGTTTCCATTTTTTGAGATTGTTGGAGTTGAACTTGAAGCTTAGTATTTTCCTCCTCGGCCCTTCTCCGTTCGGTGATATCCCGCCCTATGCCTAAAACACCAATGAGTGTCTCTTGGCTATCGTACATCGGTGTTTTGATGGTTTCTAGCAGAACACTATGGCCACCATCCGCGAAGGTAATCCATTCCTCATTACTGGTGGATTTTC
Organism: uncultured bacterium; assembly: GCA_903842475.1. Lineage (GTDB taxonomy): Bacteria > Desulfobacterota > Desulfobulbia > Desulfobulbales > Desulfobulbaceae > Desulfobulbus. Next base: position 1,786 of record CAIMMA010000298.1, on the reverse strand, counting down.
CAGCTATCATAGCTTTGCGATCATTTTCAACAAAGGAGTCGGCGAGTTCTCGGTCGACAAAATCGTAATCGGTCTTGCCAACGATGTCTGCCTCCTGCGCGCCAAAGAATCGCCCAAATATTGGATTGCAAGAGAGATAGATGCCGTCTTTGTCTTTTAACCAAATCAGGTCGGGAATAGTTTGCACCAAGGTGCGAAGGTGGCCTTCACTTTTACGCAGTTCTTCTTCGGCCCGCTTGCTGTCAGTAATGGCTTGAACACTGGTGAGGAATGCCGTTAACTGAGCGACATCATCCTGGGAATAGTCGCTGCTGCGGTTTGCTACTGCTGCTACTGCTATTATTCTGCCATGGGAGATGAAGGGCACGACCAGCAGATTGGTCAGTTTTACATGCCCGGCGGGGAGCCCCCTCTTGGCCGAGTGGTCGGCAGCATAGTTGTTCATGATCAGTGGTTCCCTGCGGCGAACCGCTTCAGCCCAGACTCCTGACTTGCAGATTGCGAAGTCACTCGGCTTGTCCACCATGGAGCAGTTCTCCATGGCTTCGCCGGACCATGAGTGAATGGTCATTATGGATTCATCTTCACTGATAAAGCCGTAGAAGCCATACTCACTTTCCATCAACTTGGTGATTGATGAGAGTATATGATCAGAAATAGTTTTTATGTTCGCTTCGGGCAACGAGGTTATACCCAGGAGTACTTCGAGTTTTGTATTGTTTGATTTTAAAGTCTTTTCTGCCTCCTTGCGCTCGGTTATGTCCGAGATGATACCATGCCAGAGAGTTCCGCCATCCGGCATGCGCTCCGGTTGTGCTTGCGACCAGCGCCAGCGGAGGCCTTGTTTGGGAAGAATGACTCTAAATTCGCAAAAAAATGTTTGTAAAGTACGTGCCGATTCCTGGATGGAGTTGGCAACTTTATCGAAATCGTCCGGGTGTAACCGCCCTAAAACCGGAGTGGCGTCATCTCGGACCTCTTCGGGCGTCACTTCGTATATGTTATTCATGCCTGGGCTGGAATAGGGAAAGGCTGAACGCCCATCAGGATATAAGCGGTATTGGTAGACGACGCCGGGTACCAGACGGGCCAGGTTGGCGAGCAAATCATGGCTTTCCAAAAGCTCCTTATCCACCTCTTTACGCTGCTGGATTTCAAATTCCAGATGTTTCGTCCGCTGAGCCACCAAGCGTTTGAGATACCATAGCCCGAAAAATGTTACTAAAAGCAAGAGAGGGATAAGTATGGAGATAACCTGTTTGACGAGTTGGCTGAAGGGAACTTGAGGTTCGGGCAAAATCGGCGCAAACCATTTTTCATAGAGGTTGTTGTAGGTGCCGTTTAAAGAGATGATCGCCAAGCCTTCGTTTAATTGAGCGAGCAGTTGTTTGTTGCCTTCCGGGACGGCAAAACAAAACTTTTGCTCAAAGCCCTCAAGTTTTAAGGCTATCGGCTTGAGGGACAAAACATGTCTTTGTTCTACCGGTACCACATTGGTAATGTTTAATTTTTTGATCATCTGCAGTCCGACAATTTGCTGGACGACTATTGCATCATGTTTCCCAGAGGCCAGAAGCTTAAAGGCCTCTTCATAGGAAACTTTGGCAATGATGATATTGGAGAGTTCTTCTCTCAGAGCATATTCATGAGCAGTGTCACCCTGCATGACCAGCACTTCTTTGTTCTTAAGGTCCGCGAGACCTTTGATTTCCGTATTGCCTTCCCTGATGAAAACCGTGCCATTCATCCGCAAATAAGGGGTAGTGAAATCATACACCTTGTCACG
>CAIMMA010000297.1 GCA_903842475.1 uncultured bacterium | reverse complement strand
GCGGCCGCGGCCATTTTGCCCGCACCCTGCTACCGATGGACAAGGAGACCAGGATGTGGTGGGAATACCTCAATTACGGACTGGCGGCCTTCGGGCTGCTGATCGTCTGGTTTATCCGGCGTTTGGTCCGGGCCAGGGCGCGTCGGCGCGAACGTTTGCTGATTGCCGGGAGGGCGTGAATATGAAACGACTGATGCTGATCTGCGCGGTCCTGGTGTTGGTGCAGACCGGTCTGGCGGTACTGACCCATGTGCAAAAAAAATCCGAGGTGGCGCCTTCGGCCAAGGGACCGCTGCTCAAGCTGGCGGCGGTTGCGGTGGACGAACTGCGGCTGGAGGATGGCGAAGGGCGCAAGGTATTGCTGAAAAAGGACAAAGCGCAATGGCAGCTGCCCGATTTAGCCTCGTTCCCCGCGGATTCGGTTCGGGTGCAGCTGCTGGTCGAGCGGCTGGCTGGCCTGCAGCGGGGCTGGCCGGAGGCGACCACCGTCGAGGCCGCCACCCGTTTCAAGGTGGCCGTTGATCGGTTTGAACGGAAATTGACCCTGCGCGGCAACGGCGCTGATATCGGCGTGCTGTATTTCGGCAGTTCTCCGGGGCTGCGGAAGATCTATCTCCGGGCCGACGGCAGCCAGGAAATTGAGACCCTAACCATGGATCCGCACGATCTGGAGGTGCAGTCTGACAGCTGGATCGATACCAGGGCGCTGGCGCTCAAACCCGAGCAGGTGGTGCGGGTCGAGCTTCCCGGCCTGACCCTTGAGCGGGTGGAGCAGGGGTTGCTGCCGGTTGATATGACCGCGGAGGAGGAAATCGTCAAAGACCGACGGGATGCCTTGCTCAAACGGCTCGCTGGGCTGACCATCCATTCGGTGCTCACCACCCAGGATAAGCCGGAATACGGCCTGGATGCCCCGGTCCTGCGGTATGCGGTCGTGCTTGAGAACGGCGAGCGGATCGAGTACCTCTTCGGTCGGACGCCGGCGGTCGAGGGTAAGGGCAAGGAGCCCCAGGGGCAGTTGCCTGAAACCGCCATGCCTGTGCTCAAGGTTTCAGGTCGCGATCAGTTGTTCCGGGTGGAAGGCTGGCAGGTGGAGGAACTCGTCCGGGCCGATCGGGCCGCCTTGGTGCGGCCGAAGGTGCCGCCGCAGGCTGAAGCCGGTCAGGCCGAAGCGCCCGCTGTCCCCGCCGGAGCGCCGCAATAAACGATCGTTCCCGGCCGCCTCGCTGTCGTAACGGTCACCATCCCCATTGTTTTTTTTTGGGGTGCTTGAGAATCTTGGGGGCTTTATGCCCACCAACCGAAGGTGGCGGCCATCAACACCAGATACCGCAGGATTTTGGCGCTTCCGGCGATGAGCAGAAACACCCAGAACGATTCCCGCATCACTCCGGCAACCACGGTCAGCGGATCGCCGATCACCGGCACCCAGCAGAGGAGCAGGGACCACTTGCCGTAGCGCTGATACCATCGCTGCGCTTGCGCCAAGCGCGGTTCGCTGACCGGAAACCAGGAACGATGCCGGAAACGTTCGATAAAACAGCCCAGCCACCAGTTGAGCACGGCGCCCAGGACATTGCCGAAGCTGGCCACCGCCAATAACCCGGCCGGCGAATAGGCATCGGTCAGCAGCAGGCCGACCAGCACCGCCTCCGACTGCATCGGCACAATGGTGGCCGCCAGCAGCGCGGCCATGAACAACCCCATGTAAACGGAAAAATCAACCATGGTTCCCTTTGCGTCGGAGGTATGCAACGACAGCCGGTATGGTTGGTGACCAAGTTCTGCCGAATTTATGGCATGGAGAACGGATAGTGTCGATGGATTCTTCGATTACTTGTTAAAGTAACGGCTTAATCATCGGTTAAACGACATAATGGAAATCGGCGACAAGATGCAGGATCAGAAAAGCCCAGAAAAACCAGACGATCTCCAGGAGTGATCTTCGTACGTGACCGGGGCGTACCGGATACGTGTCCGGTTCAACCAGTCGGAAATGGCTGGGCAGAAATCTGGGTACCTTGCTGGCGTAGTCCAGGTAGGCTTGGCCAAATTTATGTTGCAGGTTTCTCTCCTCTGCAAGCACCACCAGAGGGTAATATAAAATAAATGCGCCGACGATAATGGTCACGACCGCGAGGTGCCTGGTCGTCAGGCCCAATCCGAGGGTGCCGAGGAAGCTGAAGACGTACAAGGGATTGCGGACTATGGCATACGGCCCCTCGGTGACCACCCGGTCTTCTTTGTAGCCGCTGATATAAAGGGCGCTCCAGATGCGGCCAAATGCGGCGATCACAACCAGGACAAAACTGAGCGTTTCAGCGAGAACATTGACCAGGCTGTTTCCTGCCCAGGAAGGGCTGGTCAGGAACTGCAGGAGTGTGCAGGCGAGGATAACGACAATGGAAACAGGCTGTCGGAATCTGATAGCCCATTCATACTGAGCAAACCTGCAGGTAGGCTCATCTGGTGATACGATCATGAGTTTTCTCGGTGAAAGGTTGATCGGGCGGCAACTGCCCCCCTGACTTTGAAGGGTCTCTACTAACTCTAAAATGCTTGTTGCGTCAATCCTTCCTTCGCAGGCAAATATTTAAAGTAGTAACTACCACAGCCTTGATGAAGAAATGATGAAATACATTTCGATCACCGGTTGCTGGGCAATCATTATTTCCTCGTTACGAATAAGTATGTATAATCTGCAGGTTGGAATTTTCAGGTGTTGCGTTGGCAATGCCAACTCGTTCAACCAGGGAGGCTGGCATGCGGTTATTGATCGTTGATGATGAACAGGAGTTGTGCGAACAAATTGCGCAGACCCTCAGGCAGCAGCAATACACCGTGGACACCGCCGGGGATGGGGATCGAGCCTTGGAAATGATTTTTTCCGACCCGTATGATCTGATTGTGCTCGACATCATGTTGCCGCAAAAGGATGGATTTGAGGTGCTGGAAGAATTGCGCCAGGAAGGGGTCGCCACCCCGGTGCTGATGCTGACTGCCAAGGGCGAGGTGGTTAACCGGGTCAAGGGGCTTGATCTGGGGGCCGACGACTATCTCCATAAACCTTTTTCCATGGCCGAACTCCTGGCCCGGATCCGGGCATTGCTGCGTCGTAGTCATGAGCAGGTCAGCCCCTTGTTGGTCATCGGCCCGATCAGTCTGGATACCAACACCAGAATCGTTACTTTGGGAAACGAGTCGGTCAATCTCACCCCCAAGGAATTTTCCCTGCTGGAGTTTTTGTTCTATAACCGCAACCGGGCCATCTCCCGCTTCAACATGGCCGAGCATGTCTGGGGGGATGCCTTTGATCCCTTTACCATGTCCAATAATATTGATGTCCATATTAAAAATTTGCGACGCAAAATCGACGATCAGGCCGGCCGGATCATCGTCACCGTCCGCGGCATCGGCTATATGGCCCGGGATGACCAGGCATGAAAATACGTCATCGGATCACCCTGTGGGTTAGTCTGGCCGGGTTGATTTCCACGACGGTTCTCTCGCTCATCGTTTTTTTATGGGGATTGGAGACGCCCTACGAATTCCTTGATCAGGAACTGGAGATCCGGGCCCATACCCTGGTTGAGGAATTGGCGCGGGCGCCGAAAAAAGGAGATGGGATCGAAAAAGAAAACCTGGAGCATTTTTCCCATCTCTATTGGGTCCGCATCTATGATGCCGGACAACAATTGCTTTTTTCCTCGCAGATGGCCGACGAGATTCCTTTGCCGATGAAAGCGGGAGATCAAGGGTATCTGGTGAATACCGACATCCCCCTGAAACGGTTTTATGCAGAGGAGACCGATGAGGCCGCCGGCTTTTGGAACAGGGTCTGTACCATTACCGTGCAAGGGACAACCTATAGGGTGCATGTCGCCCGACCGGTCGAGAGTATCGTTGGTGAATCGATCGAGTCGGCGGTAATGATCGGTTCTGCCCTGCTGGCCTCGGCGCTGATCCTGATCCTGGTCAGCTATCAGGTGGCTGGCAAGATCCTGCGTCCGGTGCAGGAGATCAACCGGATGGCCGCTGTCATCAATGCCAACACCCTGGAACAGAGAATTCCTGTGGCTGGCAATGGCGATGAGATCGATGCACTGGCCGCCACCCTCAACCAGATGTTCAACCGGTTGCAATTATCCTTTCTCCGCCAGAAGGAATTCGTGGCCAATGCCTCCCATGAGTTGAAGACCCCTCTCTCCCTGTTGCGGCTTTCCATGGAAGAAACTCTGCAGGACGACAGCCTGCCGGTTACCCTGCAAGAAAAGCTGCTTGCCCAAGAACGGTCCCTGGCCCGGATCAGCCAGTTAGTCAAGAGCCTGCTGGACCTGAGCCGGCTGGAACTGATCGAACTCCCGGGAAAAGAGACTTTTTGTCTCAATTCCTTGATCGCCGGTGTGGTCGAGGATTTTCAGGTGCTGATGCAGGAGCAGCGCCTGACCTTTGAGGGCGATGTGCAGGGCGATGTATTCCTGCATGCGGATCAGGAAATGATCCGGCGGGTGCTGATAAATCTGCTGGACAATGCCATCCGCTACAACGTTCCTGGCGGTCGAGTGCTCTGCCGGACCTCGGAAGAGGCCGGAACCGTCATGCTCACTGTCGCCAATACCGGACCTGGCATCGACCGGCAGGACCAGGCGCGTATATTCGATCGGTTTTACCGGTGCGAGCAATCCCGGTCCACGGTGCACGGCGGCTCGGGGCTCGGCCTGACCATTGTCAAGCGGATCGTCGAATTGCATGGCGGCACTATTGGTGTGGAAAGCGAGCCAAGGTCCTGGACAAAATTGACAGTGGTTTTTCCTGCCTGATTGTTCATCGGCCAACAGCGGCAACGCTCTGGTGTTTCCTTGCTGCCCGGGAGCAAACGGGACGGCGGGCCAACCCCTGCCTGTCCGGGCCTCGTGCGCCGATGTGATTACAAATATTTATGCTGCGTGAATAAATCGAAGGCCGTCTGGTAGTAGGCGATCGCGAGGTCCGTTAAGTTGCGGTCGTTGGGGATCTCGTCAAATCGGTCGCCGCCGAGACGGTATCCGTAGGTGTGCGCACTTTTACCTAGCCCGAGAACGGTCAGGGTTTCATGCTGATAGAGGGCGACATCGTGGTTGTGATTAAAGAGCAATATTTTGGAGGCATCGTTTTCAGCAAAAACATTTTGACCGAAAAACGGCGCTTTGTAGGGCAGGCCCAGGAGGCCGAGAACAGTCGGGGCGATATCCATCTGGCTGATCGGACTGTTAACCTGTCGGGGTTGCAAATGTCCCGGCGCCATGATGAGCAGCGGGATTTCATAACTCTGCAGCGGAAACTGCTGACTCCCGTACACCCGAGCGCCGTGATCCGCAACCACGACAAAAAGAGTGTTGTTATACCAGGGAGCGTTTTTACTCTTCTCCAAAAACTCACCTAAGGCGTGATCGGCATACCGTATGCCATCCCGGCGGGATCCTCCGCGGGCACGTACCCCCTCAATCCCTTCGGGAAAGGTATACGGTGAGTGATTTGAGGTGGTCATGATGATGGAGAAGAAGGGTGCACCGCTGGCGGCTTGATGATCATAATATTTTCGGGCATGATCGAACAAATCCTGGTCTGAGACCCCCCAGATATTGCTGAACCTAGGGTTTTCGATATCCAGCCGGTCGCTGATCGCAAAGCCGTTTTCGCTATAGAACGATTTCATGTTGTCGAAGGGACTGAAGCCGCCGTAGAGAAAACTGGTGTGGTAGCCATGTTCGGTCATGACTTTTCCCCAGGTCGCGATATGGTCGTTGCCCGGCCGTTTGATGATCGATTCGCTGGGAATCGGCGGCAGCGAAGCGGTGATCGCTTCAAGTCCACGTACCGTCCTGGTGCCGGTCGCATAGGCCCGGTTGAAGAAGATGCCTTGCGTGGCGAGAACGTCAAACTTGGGCGTCAAGGCAATGTTATCGGATGCCACCGCCGCTTCGATGGTCTGGCCGTTGCCGCAGGCATCGACCTGTTCACAGCCGAAAGATTCCTCCACAATCACCACCACATTTAATTTTCCTAAACCGCTGCTAGAACCAATGGCAATGCGATTGATGTCGGCGTCGTCTGGTTTAGATCGGCTGGTGTCGGTGGCTAGCTGTGCTTGCAGGAGGCCCGTCAGGAGGTAGGGGGCTTCGGTTTTGTAATGGGCATGGTAGTCGAGATGGTTGGTTCGTAAGGCCTCAAAGAAACTGCTGATGCCATCGGCGGCGATTTCGTTGACTATTCTATTGGAGGATATATCAAAACTATGTGTCGAAAAAAAGGTTGC
>CAIMMA010000296.1 GCA_903842475.1 uncultured bacterium | reverse complement strand
GCCCGATTCACCGGAGACAAGGACGCGGACCTGAGGGTGCAACTCGCTCGGCCATCGCATCCCTCCTTTGAAAATCCAGAAAAAAAGAGCCCTTCCGCTCTTAGGAAAAAATAACTGTTTCATTCCCGCAGCATGCCCCGGAGAACAACCACACTCGCCGGAAGAATAGAGACGAGCGAGTTGTTCTTGTTTACTTCCCCCCAGCAAATGGCTATGTTGCGCTCAAAAGCTTTTGCGCCGTAATGGAGCCCTCCTCATGCAAGCATCAATGAGCTGCACTATGGTTTGCACAGGCTGCACCCCCTTGTCAATATATCAACCGACCGCGCCATACCCGCCCCGTCAAAATCGCTCGTATCCCAGCCGCTAACGGGGCGCCAGGTTCTCTTCTTCGCTGATTCGTACAGCCAAATACACTGAATACTTTATGCACCGCACACACCCGACTTCCAAAAAAAAGAAAAAACTGCCCCTGCAATTCACCGCCACCTGCGGCACTGGCCTGGAACCGCTGGTCAGCGAAGAAATCGCCGAGTTCGGGGGGGAATCGATCGAAACCACCCCCGGCGCGGTTCGTTGGGTGGGCAACCTGGAAACCGGCTACCGAGCCTGCCTCTGGTCGCGGTTTGCCTCCCGCATCCTGCTGGAGTTGGCCCGATTCGAGGCTCCCGACCCCGATGCGCTCTACGCCCATGCCGGCAACATTCTCTGGGATGAGCATTTTACCCTGAAATCGACCTTTGCCGTCCACACCACCCTGGTCCAAACCACTGCCGCGCTGGCCCACAGTCAATTCGCCTCGCTCCGAATCAAGGACGCCATTGTCGACCAATTCCGTAAACGGTTCGGAATGCGCCCGGATGTCGACGGCTCGCAGCCCGACATTCGCATCAATCTGCATGTGCAAGGCACCGAAGCCTCGATCTCGCTGGATCTTTCCGGGGAAAGCCTGCACCGGCGGGGTTATCGGACCAACAGCGGCGAGGCTCCCCTCAAGGAAACCCTGGCCTCGGCCCTGGTCCGTCTCTCGGGTTGGCTGGAGCATACCGACACCGAACCCATCCTGCTCGATCCGATGTGCGGCAGCGGCACCCTGCTGATCGAAGCAGCGCTCATGCTCAGCGACAGCGCTCCTGGACTGCAACGTAAAACCTTTGGCTTCATGGCCTGGAACCGGCACGATCCGCAGCTTTGGGAACGGTTGGTGCAGGAGGCCCTGGACCGAGAAGGCCACGGACTTCCGGACACCTGTCCGCAATTCATCGGCTACGACGCCGACCCCACGGTGGTGGCCGCAGCCCGAAAAAACGTGATCGCCGCCGGCCTGCGCGACGTGATCGTCATCAAGCACCGGCAGTTGGCTCGACTGCACAGTCCGGGTCCCAAGGGGTGCCTGCTCACCAATCCCCCGTACGGCGAGCGGTTATCGGAAAAAGAAACGGTGAAATACCTGTACCGTTGCCTGGGCCGGACCTTCCGCACCCATTTCGACGGCTGGCGCCTGGGTTTCTTTACCGCCAACCCCGACTTGGCGGAGATGACCGGCATGGTCTGGGAACAGCGGCACCGGCTGTACAACGGGCCGATCAAATGCCAGTTGCTGGTCGGCCATGAAAGCCAGTTGACCCAGCGGACTCCCCATGCCTGGGTACCGGTTCCCCTGGCGGCCGAGAGTCCCGGCGAGGATTTCGCCAACCGCCTGATCAAAAATTGCGCCGCACTCCTGCCCTGGGCAAAAGAGGCGGAGGTGACCTGTTTCAGGATCTATGACGGCGACATTCCCGAATACAACCTGGCGGTCGATTTCTATGAAGAATGGATCCATGTGCAGGAATACGCCCCGCCGGCCACCATTGACCCGGAAAAAGCGGAGCAGCGGTTCAGCCTTGCCCTGCAGGTTATCCGTACGGTTTTTGATGTCCCCCGCAGCCGGATCTTCATCAAAACCCGCCAGAAACAAAAAGGCGCGCAGCAATACCAGAAAAAACCGGGGGCCGGCACACTTCATGAAGTTCGTGAAGGCGGCGGGCGCTTCCTGGTCAATTTCACCGATTATTTAGATACCGGTCTGTTTCTCGACCATCGGATCACCAGGGCCCACCTTGGGCAACTGGCGGCGGGCAAAACCTTTCTCAATCTGTTCGCCTATACCGGTTCCGCCACCATCTACGCCGCCATGGGGGGAGCAACCTCCACCACCTCCGTCGATCTTTCCGAAACGTATCTTTCCCGGGCCAGCGCCAATCTGGCCCTTAACGGCTTCGGCGGCCCTCTGCATCAAACGGTCGAAGCCGACTGCATGGACTGGCTCAGACACAACCACGAGCGCTATGGGGTGATTTTCCTCGACCCACCGACCTTTTCCAATGCTCGGCACCGCAAACTGACCTTTGACATCCAGAACGACCACGTCGCGCTGCTGCGTCTGGCCATGCAGCACCTGGCCAAGACGGGGGTCCTGATCTTTTCCACCAATTTCCGTAAATTCAAGCTGGCCGAAGGGCTCCTTGATGAATTTGCGGTTGAGGAAATCAGCGAGATGACCATTCCACCAGATTTTCGCCGCAATCACCGTATCCACCGCTGCTGGGAGTTCCGGCATCAACCGTCGTCCGCAGCCACGCTGGAGAGGGAGCCGAGGTGACCGTCAATCCGGCCGAGGAAATTGTTGCCATTGTTGATCGGGACAACCGCCCCCTTGGGGCGGTCACTCGCCGGATCATGCGGCAACAGCAACTTATCCACCGAGCCTCCTACATTCTGGTCTTCAACACCGCCGGCCAGTTGTTTATTCAAAAACGGACCATGAACAAGGATATCTATCCGGGCTACTGGGATCTGGCCGCCGGCGGTGTCGTTCTCGCCGGTGAAAGCTACGAAGAATCGGCGCACCGGGAACTTCGGGAAGAGTTGGGCCTGGGCAAGACCAAGCTCAAGCGGCTCTTTGACCAATATTATGAAGATGCCGGCAACAAAGTATGGGGGAGGATTTTCTCCTGCACCAGCAACGGCCCCTTCTCCCTGCAGGCCGAGGAAATCGAACACGGCAGGTTTATCCCGCTGCCCGAGATAGCAGCCCTGCATCAAACCGAACCGGTTACCCCGGACGGGATGCAGCTGCTCCAAAAAATCCTGCAGTGAAAACAGATATTTCTTGGCCAAACGAGGCGTTCTGCCCTATAATTCTGTGATAAGCCCTTCTCAAGCTTGCAGACAGGAGCCTCATGTTTGTCAATATCGCCCGGCAGCCGATCTTCACCGCCCAGAAAAAATTATTTGCCTACGAGCTGCTTTTTCGCCATACCCTGGGATTTAACCTGGGCGAGCTCGATGGCGACCGGGCCACCACCAGCCTGCTGTCCACCACCTTTCTCACCGAAGGGATCGAAAAAATTGCCGGCAACAAAATCTGTTTTATCAACTTCACCCAGAATCTCCTCATCAAGGAGATCGCTAAATCCTTTCCTAAAAACGCCATTGTCGTCGAAATCCTGGAGGACGTGCAACCCACCGACGAGGTCATAGAGGCCTGCCGCAATCTTTCCCAACTCGGCTACCAAATCGCGCTTGACGATTTCGTCTTCAATAAAAATCTACTGCCCTTGATCCAACTGGCCAATATCATCAAGATCGATTACCAGCTTTCGACCTCGGATGAGATCGAACGGACGCTCCATCGCTTGAAACACCTTGATCTTAAATTTCTCGCTGAAAAGGTCGAAACCTACGAAGAATTTGAACACGCCCGCAAGCTAGGCTTCCAGTATTTCCAGGGGTATTTTTTCGCCAAACCCGAAACCATTCGGATGAAAGAAGTTTCTTCAATCAAAATCAGCAAACTTCGTCTCCTGGCCGAGATCACCAAACCCACCCCCGATTTTAAAGACCTGCAGAAAATTATCGAAACCGATGTGGCCATCGCCTACAAACTGCTCCGCTATATCAACTCGGCCTACTACTACCTGCTCAGAGAGGTCACGTCCATCCGACAAGCCATTATCTATCTCGGAGAACGGGAAATCCGCCGCTTTGTCATGCTGGTGGTCATCTCCGAGTTGACCGCGGACAAACCTTCGGAACTGCTGCGGCTGTCGTTGATTCGAGCCCGGTTCTGCGAACTGCTGGCCGAAGGATCCCAATGCAACGTCGAAACCTCCGAAATCTTCCTGCTCGGGCTTTTTTCGCTGATTGACGCTATCCTTGACACCCCGATGCCGCTCATGATGGACAAAATGCCGCTTTCCAACGAGGTCAAAGAGGCGCTTATCCACCAGCAAGGGCCACTCATGCCGTTTCTGCAAGCGGTTATTTCCTACGAACAAGGCCAACCTGAGGCATGCTTACAGGCCTTGAAAACCCTGAAAGCAGCCCCGGAAAAGGTGTACGACAACTACCTTGAAGCCATCAAGTTTTCATCAATTATTGATTAATAACAATTAATTAAACTATATAGACCCCACTACCCTCCTTGCCAAAACCAGCTCAAGGCGACTCCCGACACCCACTTTCCGGAACAAGACAGGGTGGGTAAAAGGAGGAAAATTCGCCGAGCTCGCTGCCCCCCCCTGAAAAACCAAGCCGGTTCAGGTCATCGGCTGACCGCAGTGTCGTCCCACAGGCGGAACAACTGCCGGATGCCCTCGGCAGCCAACCCGGCCATGGCGGTGAACAGTTCCGGTTGAAAAGGCGCACCCTCGGCGGTGGTCTGCATCTCAATCCAGCGTCCGTCGCGGCACATCACAAAATTGGCGTCGACATCGGCGGCGGAATCCTCGGCATAGTCAAGGTCCAGCATCGGCAGACCGCCCACCACCCCGGCACTGATGGCCGCCACCGGCAGAAGGGCGGGCAGCGACGGCAGCTGCTGCCGCTCGACCATCCGACTGAGCGCCTGGCGAAGGGCCAGGGCGCTGCCGGTAATCGAGGCGCAGCGGGTACCGCCATCGGCGTTAAGGACATCGCAATCCACCCGCAGGGTATGTTCGCCCAGCAACTGCAAATCGACCATCATCCGCAACGAGCGACCGATCAGCCGCTGAATTTCATGGGTACGTCCGGAAAGCCCGGAAACCGCTTCCCGTCTGCCGCGGCTGTGGGTAGCGCAGGGCAGCATGCCGTATTCGGCGGTGATCCAGCCCTGCCCCCTACCCTTAAGAAAAGGGGGCACCTTGGCTTCGATGGTGACCCCGCAAAGCACATGGGTGTTGCCCATTCTAATCAGGGCCGAGCCATCGGCATTGGGCTGGATGCCATATTCCACACTAACCGGACGCAGTTCGCCGACCGGGCGATTGCCACTTCTCATACTTTCTCCATGGTAGAATGCTATTTTATTTTAGCGATGAACAATGCCCGCACAGGCAGCCAACCGCCAGAGCGATCACAAGAGGACCAGAATGATGCCAGGATTCCCACGATTGAGATCGCGGTGGTCTCGTAAAAAAGGGAAACGGCGGAGCCATTGACGGCCTCGACCGGACCGGCCTTCAAACTCTTCACCGGGGATGACCTCCTTGATCCGGCCCTGGTGGCGGAGGAACTGCAACTGACGAAGCACCGCGGTTTTGATGGCGCCGCCCTCGCCACTGGAGCCATAGCCATGGATCAGGGTGAGCACCTTGATCTCCTGCTTACGGCCGGCGGCAAGCTCCAGCTCCATTCGATCCAGGGCCTGCTGCACCAACGGCATCCCCTTCTCCAGATTGACTGTCCGATGCATGGGACCGGCCGGCCGGGGACGGTTGCCGCCACCTTCTGTCTGACAAAAAGGGCAAGCAGCGCTCCCGGCCTCCACTTCATTGCCGCAGACGCTGCAAATCGCCAGCCGCATCGAGTCCAATTCTTCCGTTTCCATCCCGGAACCGGCGCTTAGCGCCTGCGGACCTCGATCACTTCCGGCATCTGCAGTAAATGCTGCTGCAGGAGCTGCAGGTGTTTGAGGTTGACCACCGCCAGCAGAATATCCAACTCCGCAATATTCTCCACCGTGGTCCGGGCGTTTAGCTCGATGATATCGGCATCGTCGGCACTGATGGTGCTGCTGATTTCCGCCAACAGATTCTTTCGGTTCTCCGCCCGGATCAGCAGGGAGGCCCGATGGGTGCTCTGCGGTGAACCGGCCCAGGCCACATCGAGCCAACGGGTCGGATCGGTGGCCAGCAGGTTCGGACAATGGGTTTTGTGGATGGAAATACCGGCGCCGGTGGTAATGAACCCGATAATCGCATCGCCGGGTACCGGGTGACAGCACTGGCTGACCTTGACCAGCATCCCGTCGACCCCGTCGATATCGATGGCATTGCGCCGGGCCGGGCCGGTTTTACTTTCCGCTGCGGCCCGATGGGCTCGCTCGACCATCTCCGCCATCCGCCGCTTTTCTTCAGCCTCCTGAAATTCCTCGGGCTGCAGCGTCCGCAGCAGGTGGGGCATGGTAATGGAACCGGTCCCCACTCGGACCAGCATCTCGTCCAGCGAGCCGCATTTGAGCTGTTTGAGCAGCAGACGAAGGTGGCCGCTTTTGAGCAATCCCCGCAGATTGACGTCGAATTTTTTCAGTTCCCGTTCGCAGATCTCGCGGCCGAGCTTCAACGATCGTTCATTTTCCTCGCGCCGGAGGTACTGGCGAATTCTGGTTCTGGCCCGACTGGTCTTGACCAGCTGCAGCCAGGCGCGTCGGGGATGCTGCTGTTTCTGGGTGAGAATCTCGACTATATCGCCGCTCTGCAGTTCATGCTTGAGCTGGACGATCTGGCCATTCACCTTGGCCCCGACACAGGTATCGCCCACCGCGGTATGGATGGCATAGGCAAAATCAATGGGCGTACTGCCCCGGGGCAGCTCGCGAACCTCGCCGGTGGGTGTCAGGGCAAAGACATCCGGTTCGAACAGCTCACCCCGCACCGACTCCATGAACTCGCTGGGGTCTTCGACCTCCTGGAGCGTCTGGACCAGCTGCTTCAGATTCTTGAACAGACGGGCATCGCCGCTGGTGATTTTCTGCCCTTCCTTGTAGGCCCAATGGGCGGCTACCCCTTCCTGGGCAATCCTATCCATCTCCTCGGTGCGAATCTGAATCTCGATAAATTGGCCGCGCGGGCCGGCAACCGTGGTATGCAGCGACTGATAATTGTTCGATTTCGGAGCGCTGATAAAGTCCTTGATCCGACCGGGAACCGGTGTCCAGTCGGCATGGACCGTACCCAGAGCCTGATAACAGTCTTTGACCGAGTGGACGATAATACGGAAGGCGACCTTGTCGTACACCCGCTCCAGAGGAATTTTCTGGGCCACCAATTTTTTATAGATGGAATAAATATGTTTGGGCCGGCCGACGATACGAATCGGTTCTATCTTGCTGGCCTTAAGCTTGCTGTCCAGGATCTCCCTGACCTCATCGACATACGCCTGACGCTCGGCCAAGGTGCTTTCGAGATGGGCGGTCAGATCACTGTATTCCACCGGGAAAAGATATCGGAAAGACAGATCTTCCAACTCGCGTTTAAGCCACTCGATCCCGAGCCGGCTGGCGAGCGGGGCGTACAGGTCCATGGTTTCCCTGGCCTTGTACCGCTGTTCTTCTGCATCGACGGCATCAAGGGTCAGCATATCCTGCAGCCGGTCGGCCAATTTGACCAGCAGGACCCGAATATCGGCCCCCATGGCCAGCAGCAGCTTACGGATATTTTCCGCTTCATGGGTCAGTTCGGAGGTATAGCGAACATTGGTGATCCGGGTGGCCCCATTGACAATATTGGCGATATCGTGGCCAAATTGCTTATTGAGCTCATCCAGAGTGGCCACCCGCTCCTTGAGCGTTCCATGGAGCAACCCGGCGACAATGGTTTCAAGATCGAGCTTCATGGCGGCCAGACTTGAGGCCACGGCCAAGAGATGTTCGATATAGGGCTCGCCGGAGACATACTTTTGGCCGGCGTGACGCTCGCTGATGAACTCGAAGGCCTTGGTCAGCGGAGTCAGGTCCACATCGTGGAGATACCCTCCGGCCAGAGAGAGGAGGTGCTTGATGTCCGTCATTGTTTCTAAAGTATTCTGATGCTAACCAAGCATCAGATTAAATTGTTGACCCATGATTGAGCAGACCGTTGCAACATCGTTTCATGACGGCCTGCGCCTTCAGCAAAGGTCTGGACGGATGAGCGCGGTGATATGCTCGACCGCTTCGGCCAAATCAAGCACCTGGGTTTCCCCGGTCCGACGGGAGCGCAACTCCACTTTGCCCTCCTTCTCGAAGGTCTTGCCCACGGTGAGGCGGTAGGGAATACCAAGGAGATCGGCATCGTTGAACTTGGAACCCGGCCGTTCGTCGCGGTCGTCGTAGAGAATATCGAATCCCTGGGCACGCAGGCCGAGATACAGCGCCTCGGCGGCCTGGCAGTACGAGGCGTCTTTAGGGCCGAGATTGAGGACAATCACCTG
>CAIMMA010000295.1 GCA_903842475.1 uncultured bacterium | reverse complement strand
CTGCTCAAGGCCAATGTCCGCCGCTATCCGCACACCTCGCTGCAGTGCATCCAGGTGATCGGCAACGAGGTGTTCAAGCGGGGCAACTCTCGCCTGGTCGAGGCCTTTCTCTGGGAGGCGGTACGTTTCGGCTTCCAGTACGCCAATGTCCGCGGGGTGGACGAGGACTGGCAGCCCATCGCCAATCCGGCCCATCTTACCAATATCCGCATCTGGCTGAATCTGATCGGGCAGGAGCCGAAGTGGTGCTCCACCCTGTTTTCGGCCCTGATCATCAATCTTCGTCTTTCGGGCACCTGCGTCCGCGACACCGATCTGTTCCAGCGCGACATCACCGAACTGCTCAATCATCCCATCGGCCCGATCTACAACCTGGCCAAGCAGTTCACCAAACTGATGCCGGTCTTTTTCAACGAAATCGGCGCCGAGGGGGAACTGCGCGACGTCTCCACCGAGCTCGACGAGATCCATAAACGGCAGGATCCGCTCATCCACTTCCTGCGTAAGCAGGCCCATGTCGAATCGAGCAACCTGATCGTCGGCTTTATCGAGGCGATCTTCACCTATTGGATTACCCTGGACCGCAGCTACCTCCGCGAGTATCTGCCCGATGAGGTCCTGCATCAGCTCGAACCGGCCGGCCCTTTCATCGACGACCAGCATACGCTGGCGCTCCGGATCAAGAAGGAGCTGCGTTTTGTGCGGATGTCCCAGATCCTTGAGTGGCAAGACGACGAACGGCAGCACTACCTCGATGCCCAGCAGGACCTTTCGGAGGTCGAGCGGCGGCGTTTTGCCCTGTTGGTCCGGATGTACAAGCTGCTGCACCTCAAGTACCATCTCAGTCTGCCCGAGATTCACACCCAGCTGCATCAGGCCATCGGATCAGGGTTTCCCGATCTGGCCAGGCTCTTGCCGGTGCTTGAAGAAAACGACTCCTTCCATTGTCTGGAGGCCCTGCTCGACCAGCTGGAGCGCCTCCGGCGGATCATCCTCAGCGAGGAAAAATTCGAGCCCAAGGAAGAGATCTATTACAAACGGCACATCGCCGTCGATATTCCCTCGGTCTACGGCCGCTACAGCGAACGCAAGTTCGACGCCCTGGGGCTGACCTTCCGGCTGGAGAGTCTGGCCAACGTCTACCTGGAGCGGCTGTTTGCCACGGTCAATCTTTCCTTCATTACCCAGGCGACCTTCATCCGCATCCTCAAGTGTTTGCGGCTGTTTTCCCGAGCTCTGCAGGTCGATGGCATCTCCAGCCGCCGGCTCGACACCTACATCAGCCTGCTGGCTTCCTCGATCGGCATTAAGCGTTTTTCCTACACCCAGCACCTCGATATCATGCGTGGACTGTCCGAGGGCGTGAAAGATATTATTTACGCCTACTACACCAACGTCCACCAGAACAATCTCTCCATCATCGTCCCCCAGATAGGCAAGGACAACCTGCTCGCCAAGTACCACGGCTCTTGGGATGAGAAAAATATGCCGGAGAATGTCCTGCGGCTCTCGGAGATGTTTTTTCGCGATCTGATCTCCGCGACCTTTGGCCTCCAGCACCTGGACAACTTCATCGGCAAGGTGATTCGCACCCTTGAGGCCCAGAAGGACCTGCTGGACGCCAAGACCCTGGATCTGCTGATGACCTATAATCCCGAGAAAGCGATCAGCAGCCTGCACGATGAAAACCTGCGAACCCACAACCTCATCCATCTCGGTAACAAGGGGTTCAATCTGGTGATCCTGTCCCGGGATAAAATGCCGGTGCCGCCGGCCTTCATCATCACCACCGAGATTTTTCGCTGCTATCGGGCGGTGCGCACCTTTGACCGGGCCCGGGACGAGTACATGCGGCGGGTCCGTGCCGCGATCACCGGGGTCGAACAGCTGACCGGGCTGGTCTTCGGCTCGCCGGACACGCCCCTGCTGTTGTCGGTCCGTTCCGGGTCCGCCATCTCCATGCCGGGGATCATGTCCACCATCCACAATGTCGGTGCCAACGAGGAACTGGTGGCCGAGTATGTGGCCGCCCACCCGGATGCCAAATATTTTGCCTGGGATAATTTCAGGCGTTTCCTCCAATCCTGGGGCATGGCCAACGGCATGGATCGCGAGGACTTTCAGGGACTGATGGATGACCATAAAAAGCGCCATCAGGTCCTCTATAAAAAAGATTTCTCGCCGGAGCAGATGCGGCAGCTGGCGCTCAACTATCAGCAGGCGGTGCGCAAACGCGGCTACGGCATGCCCGAGGACCCCTGGCTGCAATTGATCGGCGCGGTGGATCTGGTGCTCGATTCCTGGCACACCCCCGAGGCCAGGGAGTACCGGCACCTCATGCGGGTCTCCGATGATTGGGGGACCGCGGTCATTGTCCAGGCCATGGTCTACGGCAATCTGAGCGG
>CAIMMA010000294.1 GCA_903842475.1 uncultured bacterium | reverse complement strand
TTGACTCGTACTTTGCTGGGTTGTTATAACACCATCATTTTATAAGGTTTTTGAAGGTGTGGGAGGCGATGGGCCTTGTTTTCGGAACGACTCTGCACAGGTTTTTGGGAGCTCTAGAGCGTATGCCAAAATGCGTATTGGCATGCGGAAATTTCCCCTTGCTTTGTGCCGGTTCACCTCGGTAATAACGTGTCCATCACTTGTTGCACCACGTAGTATGTCATTGTCACAGGGACTTGAATTAACATTTTTACTTCTCTGGGGGACCTGTACCGCAAAAGTCGGGTTCACCGCAAAAGGATGCGTCTATGAAAATTCATGAGTATCAGGCTAAAGAATTATTTCGAAAATACAATGTACCGACACCCAATGGTAAGCTTGCCTTCACCACAGCAGAAGTAGAAAAAATTGCTGATGAATTCGGTCTGCCCGTGGTTGTCAAGGCCCAGGTTCATGCCGGTGGTCGCGGCAAGGGCGGTGGGGTTAAGTTAGCGAAAACCAAGGCAGACGTTAAAACGGTTGCCGACTCCATTATTGGTATGACCCTGGTTACCAAGCAGACCGGTGCCCAAGGAAAGAAAGTTCATAAAGTTCTCGTTGAGCAGGGCTTAAATATTAAGAAAGAGCTTTACCTGTGTATCATCCCGGATCGTGAGACTGCGACCGTCACCATCATCTGCAGTCAGGACGGTGGTATGGACATTGAGGAAGTAGCGGCCAAGACCCCTGAGCGTATTATTACGGTCAATGTCAGCCCGATCACAGGATTCCAACCGTTTCATGCCCGCAAGATATGCTTCGGTCTTGAGATCGAGAAGGATCTCCAGAAGAAGATGTCGGCCGTCGCTAAAAATCTTTATGAGTTGTTTGTCGCCTATGATTGCTCCATGGTCGAGATCAACCCCCTGATCATCACCGCCGAAGGCGACATCCTTGCCCTTGATGCCAAAATGGACATCGATGGCAATGCCTTGTTCCGTCATCCCGATGTCAAGGAAATGCGGGATATCGACGAGGAAGATCCGGTTGAAGCCGAGGCCGCCCAGTATGGTCTCAACTATATCAATCTGGATGGCAACGTTGGCAACATCGTCAACGGTGCCGGGTTGGCTATGGCCACCATGGATATCGTCAAGATGGCTGGGGCCTCTCCTGCCAACTTCCTCGATGTCGGAGGCGGAGCTAATGCCGAGGCCATTGAAAACGGTTTCCGTCTGATTATGAAGGATCCTGCCGTCAAGGGTATTCTGATCAATGTATTCGGTGGTATTCTTCGTTGTGATATCCTGGCTCAGGGTGTCGTTCAAGCAGCGACCAAACTCAAACTTTCCGTCCCGGTCGTTGTCCGTATGGAAGGCACCAACGTTGAACAGGGCCGGAAAATCCTCGCCGAATCCGGGCTGGATCTGATCAACGCCAAGGATCTCGCCGATGCTGCCGAGAAAGTGGCCAAGATCGTTTCCTGATGAAAGATGAGTTCTGATTGGCGGCGCCCAACCTGTTGTTCCCGTCCCGGGACAGAAGAAACCTGGGCAGCGCGGAAGAGTCGATCGGTTTTAGGTGCACCAACAATGACCGCTGGATATTGAAGACTCAGATTTCAGAGGCAAAATAACTTATACCCCATAGAGGAAAAGATAATGAGCGTTTTTGTTAATAAAAATACACGTTTAGTTGTGCAAGGAATTACTGGACAGGAAGGCCAATTTCACACTCGAAGCTGTATTGCCTACGGCACCAACGTTGTCGCGGGTGTTACTCCTGGCAAGGGTGGCCAAAAGATGGACGAGGTGCCGATTTTCAATTCCGTCAAAGAGGCACGCGAAAAGACCGGTTGCAACGCTTCCATGATCCTGGTACCGCCGCCTTTTGCCGCTGATGCCATCATGGAAGCCGCTGATGCCGGCGTTGAATTGGTGGTCTGTATTACCGAAGGTCTGCCGGTTCTTGATATGATGCGGGTCAAAAATTATTTGGCCAACACCACTACCCGTCTGATCGGACCGAACTGTCCGGGCATCATCACCCCCGGCGAATGCAAGATCGGCATCATGCCTGGACCGATGCACAAACCCGGCGGACCCTTCGGTGTTGTTTCCCGTTCTGGAACCCTGACATACGAGGTAGTGCATCAGTTGACCCAAGTCGGTTTCGGTCAGACAACCTGCATTGGTCTCGGTGGCGACCCCATTAACGGCACCAATTTCATCGATAGCCTCAAAGCATTCAACGAAGATCCCGACACCAAGGCCGTTGTCATGGTTGGCGAGATCGGCGGTAACGCAGAAGAAGACGCTTGTGACTGGATCAAAGCCAATATGAAAAAACCGGTCTTCGGTTTTATTGCCGGCTTGACGGCTCCTCCTGGTCGCCGAATGGGCCATGCGGGTGCCATTGTCAGCGGCGGCAAGGGTACCGCCGAAGCCAAGATCGCGGCAATGAAGTCAAGTGGCGTACATCATTGCGAAAATCTTGGGAATATGGGGAAACTTTGTAAAGAAGTCTTTAAAGGATGATTTGACTAATCTAGTGACTGTTTCGACTGCATTCTATTCGGAACAGTCACTGCTTTTATAATCGAGCACGGAATCTTTATTGAATTCTGCCGCAAGGAGAAAGCATGAGTACAAAAGAAAAAATAGAGCAGCTGAAGCAAAAGCGGGCCAAAGCCTTGTTGGGCGGCGGTCAGGATAAAATTGACAAGATTCACCAAAAAGGAAAAAAAACGGCCCGTGAGCGTATCCAGGCTCTGCTCGACCCAGGAACCTTTGAAGAATACGATGCCTTCAAGCTGCACCGCTGCTACAATTTTGGTATGGAAAAAACCAAATTCCTTGGCGACGGTATCATCACCGGTTATGGAAAGGTGAATGGCCGTGGCGTCTATCTCTACGCTCAGGACTTCTCGGTTTTGGCTGGATCGCTTTCCGGTACCTTAGCTGAGAAGATCTGCAAGGTCATGGATCTTGGCGTGAAGAACGGTATGCCCGTGATTGGCTTAAACGACTCTGGTGGCGCCCGTATCCAAGAGGGTATCGAAGCTCTCGCCGGGTATACTGAAATTTTTACCCGGAACGTTCTTTCTTCAGGGGTAGTACCTCAGATTTCCGGTATTTTTGGACCCTGCGCCGGTGGTGCGGTGTACTCTCCCGCGCTGACCGACTTTATCATTCAGGTCAAGATCCAGTCCTACATGTTCCTCACCGGTCCTAAGGTCGTAAAATCTGTGTGCCATGAAGACGTTACCACCGAGGCTTTGGGTGGTGCCATCATGCATACCACAAAAAGCGGCGTAACCGACTATGCGGCCGAAAACGAGGACGATGCCATCCAGTATATCAAGGATCTTCTGTCCTACCTGCCGCAGAATAACATGGAGAATCCTCCGGATGTTCCCTGCGACGATCCTATCACCCGAAAATCTGCTGTTCTTAACGAGATCATTCCGGATAATCCCAACGCCGCTTATGACATGAAGAAGGTTATCACCGAGACGGCTGATAACGGCATCTTCTTTGAAATCAAGAAAAATTTTGCCCCAAATATCATCGTCGGCTTTGCCCGTTACGGCGGTCGGAGCATTGGTATTGTTGCTAATCAGCCTTCGTACTATGCCGGTGTTCTTGATATCGATTCTTCCATCAAGGGCGCTCGTTTTGTACGTTTCTGTGACTGCTTCAATATTCCAATACTCACCTTTGTCGATGTTCCCGGATTTTTGCCCGGCACCAACCAGGAGTTCGGCGGCGTTATCCGCAACGGCGCCAAAATGCTGTACGCCTATGCTGAATCGACCGTTCCAAAAGTAACGGTTATTACCCGCAAATCGTACGGCGGCGCCTATTGCGTTATGTCATCAAAGCATTTACGGACCGATATTAACTACTCCTGGCCGACCGGTGAAATCGCGGTTATGGGTTCTAAGGGGGCGGTTGAGGTCCTCTATGCCAAAGGTGCCAAATCTGCTGATGACCCCAAGGCGTTTCTGGTTGAAAAAGAGAACGAATACAACGAACAGTTCTCGAATCCATACTGCGCCGCTGAGCGTGGCTACATCGACGATGTTATTGAGCCCGCTGAAACGCGGTACCGTATCATCAATGCGTTTGAGTCGATTCAAGGGAAACGTGACACTATCCCGATGAAAAAACACGGCAATATTCCGCTGTAAGCACTTTCATGGAATGGCTGTGTTTTTTAGTGCATAGCCAACAGACTCAGGGGATGACATAATGGCAGATGTGAAAAAAAAGATGGCCGCGGCACTTGCAGCTGTTAATGCCTATATGCAGCAAGAAGAGGAAGCAGCCTATCAGGCACAACTGGCTGCTGCCAAACCTGCCGTTACCGGGCCTAGTATTTGGGCAATGGCCGGCCGTCAGGATATTATGAATTACCGCAGGCTTATTCAGATGAAAGCATTCTGAGTACTTTTGCTACAATTCGACGTTTAACGACAACGTATACAACGTATAACAGGAGAAACTGACAATGAGCGACCAAGTGAAAATGACCGCCATGAATTACGCAAGTGACCGGCCTGCAGCAGAAAACCCGGTCAAGATTATGGACTTGAGCCTTCGTGACGGCCACCAGAGTCTGTTCGCCACCCGCGGGCGCACAGAGGACATGATTCCAGTAGCAGAAATGATGGATGAGGTTGGCTTCTGGGCTATTGAGACCTGGGGTGGTGCCACCTTCGACACGATGCACCGTTTCCTGAATGAAGACCCATGGGAGCGTCTCCGCACCCTGAAACGTTATATCAAAAAAACCCCTTTCTCCATGTTGCTTCGGGCGCAGAATCTGGTCGGGTATCGTAATTATGCCGATGATCTCGCCACCGCCTTTGTTGAGCGTGCCGCCGAGAACGGTATGGATATTTTCCGTACTTTTGATGCCCTCAACGATTATCGGAATTTTGAGACCGTTGTTAAACAGATCAAAAAGAGCGGAAAGCATTTCCAGGGCTGCATCTGTTACTCCTTGACCGAACCGCGTCTTGGCGGCGATGTCTATAACGAAAAATACTATGTCGATCGGGCTAAGGCCCTTGATGATATGGGTGCGGATTCCATCTGTATCAAAGATATGGCCGGACTGATTGCCCCTTATGATGCATACAATCTGGTAAAAGCACTTAAAGCTGTTACCAAAACTCCGATTCATCTGCATAGCCATTTCACCTCTGGTATGGCCTCCATGAGTCATCTCAAGGCTATCGAAGCCGGATGTGATATCATCGACACCTGTATGACCCCTTATGCATATCGGACGGCGCATCCTGCTGTTGAGCCGCTGGTCATGTCTTTGCTCGGTACCAATCGTGACACCGGTTTCGATATTAAAAAACTGTTCGCTATCAACGAAGTGCTGGAAAGAGAGGTTATGCCGAAGTACATGCATCTCCTTGATAATTCTAAATGTTCGATTATTGACATCAACGTTCTCCTGCATCAGACCCCAGGTGGTATGTTGTCCAACTTGGTCAACCAACTGCGGGAAATGGATAAGCTCGACAAAATTGACGATGTTTTTGCTGAGTTGCCGAAAGTTCGGAAAGATCTGGGCCAGATTCCTTTGGTCACCCCGACCAGCCAGATCGTTGGTATTCAGACCGTTAATAATGTTCTGTTCGATACCCCGGAAGAGCGCTATAAGATGATCACCGGTCAGGTCAAAGATCTGTGCTACGGACTGTATGGTAAAACCGCAGTACCGATTAATCCTGAAGTACAGAAAAAAGCCCTCAAAGGTTATGCCAGGGGCGAAGAGCCGATTACTTGCCGTCCTGCCGAGGTTCTTGAGCCGGAAATGGAGAAGGCAAAGAAAGAGATCGGCGATCTCGCCAAAGATATCGACGATCTCGTACTTTATGCAATCTACCCGGTCACCGGTAAAAAATTCCTTGAGTGGAAATACGGCGTAACTCCTGCGCCTCCTGAAGTTATGCCGATCACCCTTGATGATGTTAAGAAGCGCGATGAGCTTGTTGCCAAGGCCAAAGCCGGCAAATTGGTTGAGCCCAAAGCTGCAGCACCCGCTAAATCTGAGAATATTCGTACCTTCAACGTGTTTGTTGATAGTGAATATTTCAGCGTTGAAGTTGATCCTACCGGTGAATTTCAGCCGATGGCTATGCCTGCTGCAGCTCCGCGTGCAGCTGCTGCGCCTAAAGCAGCCGCTGCTGCTGCTCCGGCCGCTGCGGCTCCTGCCGCTGCCGCACCTAAAGCAGCCGCTGCTCCTGCTCCGGCTGTTGAAGGTGGGACCCCGCTGTTGGCTCCAATGCCTGGCATGGTGATCAAAAACTGTGTGAACGTCGGTGATGCTGTTAAGACCGGCGATCCCTTGGTTATTCTTGAGGCCATGAAAATGGAGAATTCATTGGGCGCACCCTGCGATGGGACCGTCAAAGCCTTCTACTTCGGCTCCGGTGACTCTGTAGCAAAAGACACCGTGCTGGCTGTAATCGGCTAATATTGACGATTTCAGTAGGTTGAAATAAAGAAAAAGGGGGAACACCGTTCAGGTGTTCCCCCTTTTCTTTTAAAAATCACAGCAAGCTGGCGAGGCTGACCAGCATGTCAATTTTTTAGATTAATTGCAGGTATTTCGCCTGTTCCCATAATTGGGTCGCCATGCGAACGGTGGCCTGGTCGACCATGCGGCCTTCCACCGCAATAGCTCCTTTACCCTCGCTTTTCGCCTGGGCATTCGCCGCTATCACCTTGGCCGCTAAGGCGATATCTTCTTTTGATGGGGTGAAAATCTCATTGATGATATCGACCTGAGAAGGATGGATGGCCCACTTGCCATCGCATCCCAAGGCGCATGCCATGACGGCAGACTTCCGTAATCCTTCTGGGTCTTTAAAGTTGCCGTAAGGGGCATCGATGGCCAGTTTGCCATGCGCTTTGGCATGCATCACCATATTGCTCAAAGCAAAATGCCAACGATGGCCCGGATACAGTTGTTCCTCTTTCTCACCATGCCCTGAGATCGATACCAATCTAGCACCGATGGAAGCTGAGTAGTCGGCAATGCCAAATACCAAACTCGCAACCCTGTTACTTGCTCGGGAAATTTTGGCGGCTCGCATTAATCCTTCGGCAGTTTCAATCGAGGCTTCAATATCGATGGTTGTCGCGCTCTCTGCCTGCATCGCAATTCCATTGAGCATACGGTCGGCGAAATGGATATCAGCGGGATGATTAACCTTGGGAATGACAATGGCATCGATCACATGACCAGCACGCTCGGCCACCTCCAGTAAATCTCGATAGGCGAAAGGGGTGTCCAGTGCGTTAATTCTAACGGTTACCGTTTTTTTCTCCCAATTGAGACTAAGGAGAGATTCGATCACCTGGTCGCGAGCATTTTTTTTCTCATCGAGCGGTACACTATCTTCAAGGTCCAGCATGATGACATCGGCCCCACTTTCGCAGGCCTTGCTGTGCATCTTTTTCATATGCCCTGGTACCGATAAATTCGACCTTCTCGGTTTCATACAATCTCCTGTCAGTAATTTTTTTAAAATTTAATGATTTATGGGTAGGAATACTAATGAAAATCTCCAATTCAAAGGCAATGCTTTGGGTAGGAAATGGGTGAAAAAATCGTCTGGGACCACATTGGTAGATGACGCATGGATTTTATAATCTGAAAAACCAGTTGATCACAAACGATGATTGGTACATTAGTGGCTATGCAAAAACATCCATTTATTTTAACCGATTAAGACTGGCGCGGGCTTGGGTTCTCATGAAGGAAAATGTGTAACAGAACAACGGGAACAAACAAATCACTTGTCTTGCTCTGCTTGAAAGAATTATTTTGAAATATATGATGCCGGCACTGTGGACAATTTGGTTCTGTCAGTTAGGCCGAGGGGAGCATCGCCTCCAGGCGGATGATTAGAATGCATACCATTTCTTTTTCTTTTTAGATGTACATAAAACAACCTTGTTGCGACCGGAATTTTTAGCTTCGTACAAGGCCTCATCGGCAAGGCTGATAAGATCGTCCTTTAAAAACTCACTTCCCGCGGGACGTGCACTGGCAACCCCGATGCTGATGGTGACATGATAGGTGTTAGAGCCGTCGTCAAACGGATAATCCGCGATGGTTTCACGTATTTTTTCGGCGACAGCCATCGCTTCCTCTGAGTTTGTCTCAGGGAGTACGAAGATGAACTCCTCTCCACCATATCGTGCGATCAGATCGTATTCTCGGATGATCTCTTTCGCAACCCGAGAAAATTCTTTGAGGAGAAAATCGCCGGTTTGGTGTCCATAGGTGTCGTTAAATTTTTTAAAACGGTCGATATCGGCGAGGAGGAGTGAAATGGTCCGGTCGTTACGAATCGATCGATTAATTTCTGAATCAAGAAAATTCTGGAAAAATCGGTGGTTATTAATTTCGGTCAGGCCATCAATGTTGGCCAGATTTTCCAGAAGTCGGTTTTTGTGCGCTAACTCTTCGGTCAGTTTCTCAAGTTCCATTTTCGACTTGATGAGTTCACGGTTCATTTCTTCATAGGAAAGATTGATGAGGCTGAGGCGAAGATTGGCCTCCTGCAGAATCTCGGCCACTGTTTTAATCGGATTGATTTTTATGCCGAAAAATTGCGCGGATTGTTCGATGACCTTGTCGACCTTTTTTAGGATCGTGTTGATTTCCAATACCTTAAGTGTCAGTAGCTTTTTGGCCTCGTTGCGAAACTGCTTGTGGTAGACTTCTGGGGTGGCGGAATAGAAAACCTGGGAGAGCAAACTCGCCAGATACCCGACGCGAATATTCTGCTTATGCCGAGGATCGTTACCGTTATAGGTTAACGGTTGGTGGTGGTACTTGATGGGCAGAATGAGACTTTCCGGGAGGCCCCAGGCCTTGGTGACTTCATATCCAATGATTGAGTGCGTACTTCCGATGGTTTCCTGCTCCAGTCCCTCTTCATCTGAAACGTTCCCTGACTCGCCGGCGGCAATTTTTTGCAGGACCAGGTCATAGTCGCTGTGCAAGGTAATCGCAAAGATCAACTGCCCGATATTTTGCAGCAGGCCGCAGGTAAAGGCTTCTTCGGCATCGGCATTGGCGATCTGTTCAAGTATCAGTTTGGCGGCAGAGGCTTCGACAAAGGAACGCTCCCAGAATTGTTCAAAATCAAACAGGGAATGTTTATGGCGACCTTTCATGGAAAGAAAGGAAAAACTCAGTACCAGGCTGCGAACCGCGTTCGTGCCGAGGATCGAGACCGCCTGGTTCAGGGAGGCTATTTGTTGAGGAAAACTGTAAAAGGCCGAGTTGGCAACTCGCAATACCTTTGAGGAGAGGGCGATATCTTGTGAGATAAGGTTGGCGATATCGGTGAGGGTGGTGTCTTCCTGGGCGGTAAGCTGAAGGAGTTTGGAGGCAATGACAGGAAGTGTCGGTAGTTCTTTGGAAGAAAGGACAGTTTCAAGTATTTGTTCGGGTGACCTGGTCATTGCTGACGCCTGTTGATCCTGAAAGTATTTTGGTAAGCGGATATTTGATCCTTGGACGCGTTATTCGTTGGCAGCGCATGTTCAAGGAAAAAGGCCGTATCGTAAATATTGTCTGTTTCAGTATATATCGTTTTTGGTGATTTATCCAAGAGGCTAACGCTTAAAAATTTATAACGGCGAAATTGTGTTGGGGTAAGAGCACGGTAACCCAAGATAGGTCTTGAACTCTAAAGTTTCCCCGAGCGTTTTGAGGTAATCGGGAGTGAGCGGTATTTTCCCTCCACCGCCGGGGGCATCGAGGGCATAGGTTGGCACCGCCATGCCGCTGATGTAACCAATAAGGTGCTGCATAATATCCAGTCCGGTATCAATAGTGGTGCGGAAATGCGATGTTCCCCGGGTCAGATCCGCTTGGAAAAGATAATAAGGTTTCACCCGTATTTCGAGCAGCCGTTTCATTAATTGACTAATGATTTCAGGTGAATCGTTGACGCCTCGAAGGAGTACGGTTTGGCACCCCAAAGGGATTCCGGCATCGGCCAAGCGGCGGCAGGCCAAGGTGGATTCCACGGTAATTTCGGCAGGATGATTGAAGTGGGTGTTGATATACAAAGGGTGGTATTTTTTCAGCATGGCCGCAAGTTTGGGCGTGACTCGCATGGGCAAGGTGCAGGGAATTCTGGTGCCGATGCGGATGGTGGCGATGGAGGGGATGGCCCGCAAAGCTTTGAGAATACCTTCCAGGCGACGGTCGCTGAGCATGAGCGGGTCGCCACCGGAGATAAGCACGTCGGTAATGGCTGGTGTTTTAGCTAAATAGTCAAGACCGGCGGCAATGGTGCGGTCATTGATCATCATTTCGGGTCTACCGACTTTTCGCTTGCGGGTACAAAATCGGCAGTACATTGCGCACTCATTGCAAACCAGAAAAAGGGCGCGGTCGGGATATTTATGCACCAAAAAGGGAACAGGACTGAGATTTTCTTCATCAAGAGGATCGATTAATCCTGTGGAATCCTCAAGTTCGCGGAGCTCCGGGACGGCCTGTTTCCAGAGGGGCAGGCCGGTTTTTTTTATCAGCTCCAGGTAATAGGCGCTGATCCTGAGGGGATAGACTGCGTGGACAGTTTTGAGCGGTGCCAGAGGAATGTCAAGAGCCTGGGCAAGTTGTTCCGGAGTGGTTATCAGCGGGTGGGTTAGGGGGGGGCGGGAGAGCATCGTTACGGAAATAGCGTCATGTTATTATAATTACGATTTTTTGTAGGGAGCGTTGGAGTATTTCAATATAAAAAGAGTCGAATCACTATGGGTGCTGGGATGGTGCCACCCAAATGAATCCCGATCGCCTCGGGATCAGCGATCAAGGCAGTTTCTGCCGTGTTTTGCGTGTGTAGGCGTTCCCATTTTTAAGCCGACTGGTTTTGGCGCGAAACAGTCTATTGCCGATAATTCAACGTTGAAGATGTAAAAATCGCTGGAAGTATTCCGAATCGGTGCAGGGGCTAACGATCACGGGTGGGCTAACCCTGTATATCCCGGAACCATGTTTGGGTATATACCAAATAATCAGGTACCAGTCCCCATTATATTTAAGGCTTGTCGGGTACAAGCAAAGCCACTGTGTCCAGAGCTTGTGTGGGGATTCTCTTGAAAGACAAGGGGATAGACGACATGCCGTTGTTCGGCGCGTGTTCCCTTGAATAAACGGAATTGGAAAAACAACCGGCAGTCTCAGTTTCGACACTGCCGGGCGGTTTGATTAATTGTTAGGAACGACGAGAACCGGTACTTTGGCGTGTCGGGTTACTCGGCGGGTTACCGACCCCATGACCTCGCTGCCGAAGACAGAACCGGTGGATTTGCCCATGACAATGAGATCCGCCGCATTCTGATCGGCAACCCGGAGGATCTCTTCGCTGGGATCTCCAGCAACCACTATAATTTCGTGAACTTTAATCACATCGGTCTTAGTCGACTCCATTTCCTCTGCACAGAATTTTTTAAGACGTGTTTTGATCTCTTGCAGCACGGACTGCATGTTGTCTTTCTGGAAACTGGCAGCAGCTTCCGCGGACATGTGGGTTTCGATTACCGCCCGGGCAGAACTGCTCAAGGGTTCCACCACATGAACCAGAATGATGCGGGCATCGTATTCTCGTGCCATACTGATCGCGTAGCGAAACACTGGACGGCTATGGGTACCGAGAGCGGTGGTGTAGAGGATGGTTTTAATCGTAGGTATCGAATGCATGTTTTTCTCCATAAAGGTGGTCTGGTTAGAAACGAGCCCAAAAACGGTCCGGGTAAGATGCAGGATATCGGTTGCACTTCTTCGTACGCTCGCACCGCAAGAACTAATGACAACCAAGGCGCCTGGCATGCCGTCGGGAAAATACGAATTTTCCAGAGTTACATAAAGCATATACAATCATATAACCAATTAATGGACCTGTCAAAGGCCTAAAATGGATCGGTGCAAGCGAAGTTCTCCCGGGGAAGCGCTGTTCTGCCAGCCGTGGCTTTCCAGCCGGAACAAGGACCTATCCACTCACCAACAGGAATATATTTCCCCTGCATACGATTGGTGGGGGGATAGGCAGGCGTTGCGTCGTCACTTGCAAAGGAGGGGGGGAGGCAACACCTTGAGCCCTCGATCAGAATGTTTTTGGGTGGTTTTCCGCGCATGTATTGTTGGCAATCGGCGGTTATCCGCCCGCTGGTTGTTTAAAACTGAGGTCGGGTTGATCTTAGTCTAACCAGTTAGAACGTCTTTGCATATTTATTGATTGGTGGTCTTCATTTTGCTACATGTTATTAGGAAGTTGTTGACCGTATAGACCTTTTGCGGATACGGGCGGGTTTGTCGATTTATTCGAGGATGAAGGCAACATTGCAACCAAACAGAAAATGGAGGATCAGCATGTTTCAGACGGTAACCAGGGCATTGGCGGTATTAACGATTTCAGCTGCATTTTTATCGAATTCGGCGATTGCAGAACCGATTTCAATTAAATTCAGCCATGTTGTTGCGGTTGACACCCCCAAGGGTCAAGCTGCGGAGTTTTTCAAAAAACGGGCCGAGGAATTAACCAAGGGCAAAGTTAAGGTAGAGGTGTATCCGAACAGTCAATTGTATAAAGATAAAGAAGAAATGGAAGCCCTGCAACTCGGGGCCGTCCAGATGCTGGCACCTTCACTGGCCAAGTTTGGTCCTCTTGGGGTGAAGGAATTTGAAATTTTCGATATTCCATTTATTTTTGATGGCTATGATGATCTGCATACGGTGACCCAAGGACCGGCTGGACAGAAACTGCTGGATAAACTGGAGCCAAAAGGCATCAAAGGGCTGGCTTATTGGGACAATGGTTTCAAATCTTTTTCCTGTAACTATCCAATCAAGACCCCGGCTGACCTGAAAGGGAAGAAAATGCGAATTCAATCCTCTAAGGTTCTGGAAGAGCAGATGCGTGAATTGAAGGCCATTCCGCAGGTTATGCCGTTCTCCGAGGTCTATCAGGCGCTCCAGACCGGGGTCGTCGATGGTACCGAAAACCCCATTTCCAACTTCTATACTCAGAAAATGTTTGAAGTCCAGAAGTACATGGCCATCACCGACCATGGCTACCTGGGGTATGCGGTTATCGTCAATAAAAAGTTCTGGGATGAACTGCCGGCGGATATCCGCACCCAGCTGGATGTCGCCATGAAAGAAGCCACCGATTACGCCAATAATATGGCCAAATCCAGCAACGACAAAGATCTTGAATCCGTCAAAGCCGGCGGCAAGACCGAGGTCACCGTGCTGACCAAAGAGCAGCGGGCCGCATTCAAGACAGCGCTTCTTCCTGTGCAGGATAAAATGGCCAGCCGAATCGGGCAGGAGACCATTGATAGCGTTCGACAGGCGGTCGGTGCTAAAAAATAACGATTACCTCTAAATAAGGACGATCAGAGGCGGAAACCCATTGGTTTACGCCTCTGATCGTTCTCAAGGACATGGCGACAATGAAATTTTTAAATCACCTCGAGGAATGGCTCATCACCTTTCTCATGGGAGGGGCGACCCTGATCATTTTTCTGGCTGTCGTGCACCGATATGCCGCCGGCTGGCCTATCCCAGTGGTTCAGGACTGGCTGCTTACTTTGAATTTTGGCTGGGCGCAGGAGTTATGCATCATCATGTTTGTCTGGATGGCCAAGTTTGGCGCCGCCTACGGTGTCCGAACCGGCATCCATGTCGGCGTTGATGTTTTAATCAACCAGATGGAGAAATCGACTCGAGGCAAGTTCGTCGTCTTTGGTCTGTTGGCCGGGGCAACCTTTACGTCAATTCTCACCTACCTTGGCGGCACTTTTATCTGGGATAACGGTATGCATTACGCTGTCTTCAACCTGCTGGGGTTGAAAACCGGTGTGCTGCCGCAAGGCCCGACCACGCCGGACCTGGAATGGCCGACCTGGTTGGTTTACAGTGCTGTCCCGTTCGGTTCATCGCTGATGTGTTTTCGTTTCCTGCAGGTCACGGTCAGCTTTCTCAAAACCGGTGAACTGCCGCACCACGACCATGGCCATGTCGACGGTATTGAAGAAGTTGACCTGTCAGCGGTGGGAACGGACCATGCAGTCAAAACAATCCAAGATGAGGGAACGGTGGAACTCCACGCTGTTTTGGAGGACGACATCGAACCGGAACAGAAGGACGACGGTACCGGCCAGAAGCAAGCTCCAGTAGAACTCAGGGCTGTGCTCGAAGACGACATCGAGCCGGAACAGATTGCCAAGGACCGCAAGGAGGATAAACGATGAGTGCTGCCATTATTTTTGGTATCCTGCTTGCCCTGATGCTGACAGGCATGCCGATTTCCATTTCCCTGGGGCTGACGGTATTGACCTTCCTCTTCACCATGACCCAGGTGCCGCTAGAGGCGGTTGCGCTGAAGTTGTTCACCGGTATCGAGAAATTCGAAATCATGGCCATCCCCTTTTTCATCCTGGCCGGTAATTTTCTCACCCATGGTGGAGTGGCGCGCCGCATGATCGACTTCGCCACTTCATTGGTTGGGCATTGGTACGGAGGACTTGCCCTGTCCGGAGTTGTCGCCTGTGCGCTGTTTGCCGCGGTATCGGGTTCTTCACCGGCAACGGTTGTGGCCATCGGTTCCATTCTGTTGCCGGGTATGATCAAAGCCGGATTCCCCAAGCAGTTCGGGGCCGGCGTTATCACCACTTCGGGCGCGCTGGGTATCCTGATCCCGCCCTCGATTGTCATGGTGATGTATTCCGTGGCCACCAACACCTCGGTGGGTTCGTTGTTCATGGCCGGAGTGGTGCCCGGAGTTGTGTTGGCTTCAATGCTCGGCGGCATGACTTGGTACCGGGCGTGGAAGAACAACTATCCGCGGCAGGAAAAAGCCTCCTGGGGGAAGCGATTCCGTACCTTCCGCGAGTCTGCCTGGGGTTTGATGCTGATTCTCGTGATCATGGGCGGTATCTACACGGGGATTTTCACTCCGACCGAAGCCGCGGCCATGAGTGCGGTATACGCCTGTTTTGTGGCAGTGTTTATCTATAAGGACATGAGCCTCAAGGATGTCCCCAAGGTCTTGCTCAATTCGGCCAATATGTCGGCGATGCTGCTCTATATCATCACCAACGCGGTCATGTTCTCTTTTATCCTCGCCAATGAGAATATCCCCCAGGAACTTGCCAGCTGGCTGCTTGACAAGGGGCTGGGCCAGGTGGCTTTCCTCTTTGCCGTCAACATTCTCCTGCTCATGGCCGGCAACTTCATGGAACCCTCATCGATCGTCCTGATCTTTGCGCCGATTCTTTTCCCGGTGGCGATGAAGTTGGGGATTGATCCGGTCCATTTCGGCATCATGATGACCGTCAACATGGAGGTCGGCATGTGTCATCCTCCGGTAGGATTAAACCTCTACGTCGCTTCGGGGATCACCAAAATGGGGATTACCGAGTTGACCGTGGCTGTCTGGCCTTGGCTCCTGACCATGGTCGTCTTTCTGGTGATGGTGACCTACTGGCCGACGCTATCGATCTGGCTTCCGAAAATGCTTGGCATGATGTGACCTGTTGTTAGCGGGAGCGGAAGCCGGCCCGTGGCCTTTTTCGCTGCCGCACAGGTCGCATTCATTAAAAAATCGCCCACCCATCACCTGTCTTTGTCTGACAGGCGGTGCGTGGGCGGGTTTGTTTTAAACTGACGGCCCGGATTTGCACCGGGTGGTCCTTGTTTATTTGTAATCGCTTTTATTGAGTCCAAATTTACGCATTTTATCATAAAGCGTTTTGCGTGGGAGTTCGAGGGCGTCCATCACATCTTTGATGCTGCCGTTGCTGGCCAGCAGCGCCTGCTCAAGCAGCCCTTGCTCAAAACGATCGACCCGATGTGCCAGGGAATTCTTCTGTTCTTTCTCTGAACCTAGCAACAAGCTGTCCAGCGACCATCCATATTGATTGCCCAATAGCACATAACGTTCGGCTAAATTCCGCAGTTCGCGGACATTTCCCGGCCAGCCATAGGTCATCAGACCATCCATCTGCGAAGGTTTTGGAAGTGGTGCCTCTTGTTGATAGCGGTGACCCGCCAAGAGAAGAAAGTGATGAAAAAGAAGGGGAATATCTTCCAGCCGGGAACGCAGGGGAGGGATTTCCAGGCAAACCACATTAAGCCGATAGTAGAGGTCTTTTCGGAACAGGCCAGCCTCCGCAGCCCGCAGCAGATCTGTCTTGGAGGCGGCTATTACCCTGACATCGAGTGGAATCAATTTATTGGAACCCAATCGTTCGAGCGTACGTTCCTGCAGAACCCGTAACAGATGGACCTGGGTTCGGAGCGGCATGGATTCAATCTCATCCAAGAGCAACGTTCCGCCCTGGGCATGTTCGAATTTGCCGATACGGGTCTTTTTCGCATCGGTGAAGGCACCGGCTTCGTGCCCAAAGAGTTCACTTTCAATAATGCTTTCAGGGACGGCGCCGCAGTTGACCGCTACGAAATTTTTCGTGCGACGTTGGCTATGCTCATGCAAACTTCTGGCGACCAATTCTTTCCCGGTGCCGGTCTCACCGACGACCAGGATATCCGCACCTGTGTCGGCTATCCTGGCGATCGTGGATCGGAGTCGCATCATGGGCGGGGTCCTGCCAATAATTCGTGGGCCCGGTGCGCTGTGGGCTTCAAGTTCCTGGCGGAGAATACGGTTTTCCAGGGTCAGTATTCTTTTTTCCAAGGCCCGATGCACTGTTTTGACCAACCGATCAGCCGAGTAAGGCTTTTCGATGAAATCATAGGCCCCATCACGCATGGCCTGGACCGCCATGGAGATGTCGCCGTGCCCGGTGATCAGGATGACCGGGAGATCCCGGTCGATTCTTTGGGCCTGCAACAGAAATTCCAGGCCATCCATCCGGGGCAGCCGGATATCACAGATCACGACTCCTGGCCAGTCGTTGGTTAGCTGCGGCAACACATTTTCAACGCAATCAAAGCAGGCGACCTCTAGGTCAGCGAGCTCAAGGGTCTGTTTGTTGGCTTGACGAATGTGGATTTCATCATCGATAAAAATTACGTTTTTGCCGATTTCCATAGCTGCTGCTCATGCTTCTTCAAGTGTGAATATAAATTTGGTCCCGGTTGGGGAGGCAAGGACATAAATCTCTCCTCGCATGTCACGTAAAATACGTTCGGTGATGGTCAGACCCAGCCCTAACCCTTGTCCGCTCTGTTTGGTGGTGAAAAAGGGTTCGAAAATATGCGGCAAATGTTCCGCAGGGATGCCAGCACCGCTATCCTCAACGGTGATGGCCACCTTGCCATCCTTGCGGGCGGCGGTTACGGATATTTTTTTAATAGTTGCGCCTTCGACCGCATGGAGGGCATTGCCAATGATATTAACAATAACCTGCTGCAACAAGACCAGATTGGCACAAACTTTAATATCTTCCGGCTGCAGACCCACTTCGATTTGGATCGTTGATTTGCGAATATTGGGTCCTAAGATTTCCAGCGCCCCATCGATCACCCCATGGAGGGGCACAGTGGTCATTTGGCCGCTGGTTTTGCGTGAAAATTGTTTCAATTGCCAACCAATCTGCGCCATCCGGTCGGTCAATTCGCTGATCTGTTCTAAATTCCACAAGGTGTCATTGAGCCGACCCTTCTGGAGAAATAGTTTACCGTTATCCGAATAGCTTCTGATGGCTGCCAACGGTTGGTTTAATTCGTGATTGATTCCGGCCGACATTTGCCCGAGTGTGGCCATTTTAGCAGCATGGACCAGTTCGGAACGGGTGTTTTGCAGGTCGATTTCGGTTCGTTTGCGATCATCGATCTCTTTGCGAAGGAGGTTGTTTATTTTTGTCAGCGCTTTGGTACGTTCGGCAACCCGTGATTCAAGTTCTTCATTGGCATGCTGTAACACCTTGCGCGCCTGTTCTTCGAAACCTCGCAAATCCAATTTTCTTTGACGACGTTGTCTTAAGACCAGGATCAACAGGCCTGCCAGCACCAGAATCGAGCTTATCACCAAAAAGATTAAAAAAACAAAGCGTTCTATTCGTTTGGTATCGGACAGGATTTGGACGTTCCAGCCGGCCTGCGGCATAGCCGAGTTTTGCAGGAGATATTTTTTTGAGGGATGGTCTTTGGAAGGACTTATCCGAACGAGATGGCCAGCATCAATTTTTTGTTCAACAACCATATCAAGGGATTTAAGGGAAGCCTGAGGATAGCGACGACTCTCCATGACGCTTTGATAGAGTATCGTTGGTAATGGGGTCAAGGTCCGAAATCGCCAATCTTGATTGGTGGATAAAAAAATGATCCCATCGGTATCGGTAACAATAAAAGTTTGGTCTTCGCGGCCCCAATTTTTTTCGACCGAGTCGATATTGATCTTTATCACCAGAGCACCAAGAATCGTATCATGGTGACGGACGGGATAGGCAAAATAATAGCCTCTCAGGCTGGAGGTGGTGCCTAAAGCAAAATATCTGCCGAGACGACCTTGCATGGCCTCTTTAAAATATGGCCGATAGCTGAAATTCTGACCGACAAACGGAT
Organism: uncultured bacterium; assembly: GCA_903842475.1. GTDB lineage: Bacteria > Desulfobacterota > Desulfobulbia > Desulfobulbales > Desulfobulbaceae > Desulfobulbus. Next base: position 415 of record CAIMMA010000294.1, on the reverse strand, counting down.
TCTCTCCGTTCCAATTGCTGGAGGCAATGGTCAGGCCTTCTTTATCCATTAGATAGGTGTCGGAGGCATTGCTGACATTGTTGATTTTTTCAAGGTAGTGGTTCATGAAATCGATTTGTTCGGGATTGCGGTGATCCTTGAGAATTTCAATCAACAATTGATCGTCAGCCAAAAGTTGAGGGATATTTTCATATTTTTCAAGCACACCGCGGAGATAGGTAACATATAATTCGAGGCGGGAGGAACCTTCCTCAGCCAGGTCTTGCAACCGTTGGTGATAGAGCCAAGTAAAGGTCCACCAAACATTCCACCCAATAACAAACAGGTAAATAAAGACGGCGATGAAATAATTAGAGCGTGGAAATAGCTTCATAGGGTAACAGGGCAGGGTTACGGCAAAGGTATGGCGGCGAGG
>CAIMMA010000293.1 GCA_903842475.1 uncultured bacterium | reverse complement strand
GGGCATGCATGGCCCAACCATCAGGAAATACCCGGAGATACATGTCGACACCATCCGGGACGATGCCCAGTGCCTGGCTTGCCACAAGCCGGACAATGCCGGGGATGCTCCGCCAACCAATCACCCGGGGTTCAAAGGATGTTTCAAGTGTCATAACGATCCGCAACAATAGCGGCATCCGCTGAAGAGGCGCAAACTTATCTGTACGGTGCACCGACGGGGCATCGGCAAGGTCGCGAGTACTGATCAACCGAAGAAACAGCCGAGCTCGTCCTGGGCAACCAGGTCGAGAAAATCTTCCACCAGCCGGACCTCGGGGTGGGGTTCATAGCGGTGCCATTTCAGGTCGCTGCGCTGCCAGAAAACCCGCCAGCATTGCCGCGTTTTGACATAGGTAGCCTTGGCGATGGGGATTTCGATTTTTTTCTTGGGGTTGTTCCAGGCCGGTCGAACCTCGAAGATTTCGACACTCTGCTCTTTCAGACGGAAACTCAAATCGAGATTCGGCCGGATATGCGGTTCGGGCCGATGTTTCTCGACAAAGGCGTTGACTATTTTTTCGGTACGTTTCCGTTCAAATTCGCTGAGACTCATAGGTTTGCCAAAGGGCGGTTTGAAGGTTCTTTATCGAAGGCAATGCGGGATAAAAACAAACAGCCCGATCAGCATTGCGGCAACCGCCGCCGCCAAGACCCCGAATGCCGCCACATCCTTGGCCTGACCGAGCCGCAGCCGAGGCTCGATCGAGATCTCGTCGGCGAGCAGCTCGATGGCGGTATTCAGAGCCTCCATGGCCCAGACCAGACCGATGGCCAGGATCAGCAAGGCCCATTCCCAGCGGGAGACCCGCACCACCAGCGCACCAATCACCACCAGCATCGTGGCGACGAAATGAATCCGGGCGTTAGGCTGGCCGGTTAGCAGTACCCGGCCGCCGGCCAGAGCGTATTGAAAACTCCTGGCCCTCGCCTGCCAGGAAAAATGCCCCTGCGTTCCGCCCGATGCCGCAGGCGGCTGACCGTCCGACCCCACGTTCAAATACTTTCCAGAAAGGGATAATCGATATACCCCTCCGGTCCCGGCTTGTAAAAGGTCGAGGGATTGGGTGTATTAAGCGAAGCGCCCGCCTTGATCCGCGCCACCAGATCGGGGTTGGCGATAAAGGCAGTGCCAAAGGCCACGGCATCGAAGATACCGGCGCCGATGGCGGCCTCGGCCTCGGCAGCGGTGTAGTGCAGGTTGGCCACCAGCACCCCCTGATACTGCTCACGCACCGGGGTCAGGACATCGCCCTCGAGCGCCCCCATGACATCGCCCCGGATCAGGTGGAGGTAGGCCAGGTGGTACCCATTAAGCCGGTTCGCCATCCAGACCGCCAGACCGACGGGGTCGCTGTCACCCATGGAGTTGAAGCTGGAAATCGGCGAAAGTCGCAAACCGACCCGGTCGCTGCCCCAGACCTTGCCGACCGCCTCCACCACCTCCAGCAGCAGACGGGCACGGTTTTCAATGGAACCGCCATAGGGGCCGGTGCGACGGTTGCAGCCGTCGCGGAGAAATTGATCGAGCAGATAGCCGTTGGCGCCATGGATCTCGACCCCGTCAAAACCTGCGGCCTTGGCGTTGACCGCGGCCTGGGCAAATCCGGCGACAATGGCCGGGATTTCATCGTCGCCCAATGCACGGGGCACAGCATAGGCCACCTTTCCCGTCGGGGTGTGCACCACATCATTGGTGATCGCCAGGGGACTGGCCGATACCGGCTGGACGCCGTCGTTGAGCAACGGATGGCAGGCCCGACCGCCATGCCAGAGCTGCAGGAAAATTCGTCCGCCCGCCTGGTGCACCGCCTCGGTCACCGCCAGCCAGCCCTCGATTTGAGCCGCCGAATACACGCCCGGCTCGGTCTGGAAGGCACAATTACCCGCCATGACCATGGTCGCCTCGGCAATGATCAACCCGGCGCCGGCCCGTTGGCGGTAGTGCTCCGCCATCAGCGGGGTCGGGACATGCGCACGGTCAGCCCGACAACGGGTGAGCGGGGCCATGAGGATGCGATTGGGCAGGGTCAGCGGACCGATCTGGAGGGGTTGGAAGAGTGCATGCATAGCAGGGTCTCTTGAAGAGGGGATCCGGGGAACGTCACCTGCCAATGGCAGCCGGGGACGCCGCACGTCATTACAACTAATGTTTTTTAAAAAATACCGAGAAAAACGATATAATAATCAACGTATCATCTTTGAAAGTCAACGATTTTCCCAAAAGAAAATGCACTGAAAATTGAATTGGTCGCCATGCTCGTAAACCGTTCTCCCCCCGGCCTTTGTCGCAGCGGCACCCTTTGTATTCGTTTATTCAGTTGGAACCTCACCGCTTTCAACGGTCCGGCTGTAATCAACTGTGGACAGAGCCCATCCGGCTTATCCACCGGTACAGCGGCTGTGCCGAGAGCAGCAGCAACAACCCGGTTGCCGCCAGCATCAGCCACGGAGGCAGCGTTTCGGTGACTACGCCTATTTGCGCCATGGCCGAAATCCCGAGGGAAAAATACAATCCGTCCAGGGCAAGGCCGCACAGTACGCTGAGCACTGAAACATTGGCCAGGTAGAGGAAGGTGCCTTTCTTTCCTAAAATTTTCACCAGCACGCTAAGTGCGGTAATGTTGGTGGCCGGTCCGGCCAGGAGAAACACCAGAGCGGTCCCCGGACTCACGCCCTTGAGAATCAGGGCCGCGGCAATCGGGGTCGAGGCGGTGGCGCAGATATACATCGGAATACCAACCAGCAGCATCAACAGCATGGAACCGATACCGCCTCCCAGATGCCTGGCGATCAGGTCGTCGGGTACCAGGACGGTGATACAGGCGGCCACTGCAATCCCGACAAAGAACCAACCGGCCAGATCGCCCCAGATGTCGGTAACGGCATATCGCATCCCGTCTTTCAAGGTGTGCCATTTTCCCTTGGGCACAGCGGTCTTCCCGGTTGCACAGCAGGCGTCCTGACAGGCCATGGCCAGGACAGGCAAAATCCGCTGAGGTTTGAGGATCGGCGACGCCCCTTCAGGATAGGAGCGCAGGTTTTCCATGCACCCGGCGGTAAAGGCCGACAGGAAAGCCGCCACCGGCCGGGCGATGGTCAGGATCGGATCGAGCAGGGCCCAGGAAATGGCAATGGAGTCGACCCCCGACTCGGG
>CAIMMA010000292.1 GCA_903842475.1 uncultured bacterium | reverse complement strand
CTTTTTTGAAAAATTTTTACGCGCTTTCGCCATGGTGGGGCTCTCCGGCAGAAGGAAAAGGTTGCCAATCAGCGGGGCGCCGAAGTCGGCGATCGAGACCATTGGATGCGCAGCTCCATCGTCCCTTCCTGACCGGCGGGCTGCACGGGATTGAGCAGAGTAAGCAGGGTTTCGGTCAATTGGCGGCGGAGCGACTCGGGCAGCGCAACAGACCGGCCGTCAACGGTCAGGGCGATTCGGGCTGCCGGTGCGTTGCAGCCCGCCAGCAAACGGGTTTCGACATAATCGGCGAGCTCCCGGCTCTGGTCGAGGCGAAAGACCATGCCGCCGGTCAACGGCAGGTCGGTGACCACCGCCACCACACCGGCCACCTGATCGCGCAGCAACGGGCTGTCCGGATCCCGCCTGACCTCGATTTTGTCAACCTGGGCGGCATGCTTGAACCCCTCGGCAATGACCAGATCCATCTCGAAAAAAAAGCGGTGGGCCAGCGACCGCAGGTCAAGGGCCGGCGGGTTGCTGCGAATGAGTAACTGATCAGGGGCCGACAGGGCAACCCGATCGGCGCCGACCCTGCGATAGACAGCGGTGTCGGTCTGCGGTGCTTCAACCGCAAGCCCTCGCTCCTTGGTCGATTTGATCACCGCCACCTTGTAGCCCTTGGCTTTGAGGTGCGCCACCACCTGGCTCGCCAGGGTGGTTTTTCCGGAATTATGCCAACCTATGAAACTGATTACCGGGACCATGGGCTTCTCCTTGTCCGATGGATTATGGGTGACGACGGCTTCGCCCGTACCGGGCACGGCCCTGGCCAAACCGGATTCCCATCAATTTGCTTCAGTGACCACAAGCAAGTGCACCGCCCGAGGACCATGGGCGCCATGCACCATGCAGGCCTCGATATCAGCGGTTTTCGATGGGCCGGAAATCAGCACCAGCGAGTCCAGATCCGGCTCCCGACGCAGCAGCGCATAGGCCTCGGCCAGGGTGGCCACCAGCTGCGAAAGCGGCAGCACCGCGATGTGGATGGAGGGCACCAATGAGGTGGAGCGCGGTTGCCCCGGCCGGGTCAGCTGGACCAGGGTGGCTGACTCGGCGATGGCCCAGTCCGGCGCGGTGATGCCGATGTAGCTTGCCAGGGTGTGGCGACGGACCGAAGGCGCGGCGTGGCGGGTCAGATGCACATCGATCTCACCGGCCAGTAGCTGCTCGAGCAGGAGTGCCTGCAGGAGCGGATGGTCATGCCTGACGATTTCCCGGGTGCGGCCAAATTCGGGTTCGCTGTGCCTGGCAATAGCCGCGATGCAGGCGGCCGCCTCGACCAGGGAAGCGCAACGCTGCACCTTGAGCCCGAGCGGCCCGGCATTGGCGTGCAATTGGTCCAGCAGCGCCAACTGCTCCCCACGGTTGCGGCCGGTAATGGCTCGGAGGGTGGCTGCATCGTCGGGGGGAGCGAACAGGGCCTGCCAGGCGCGTTGCGGTTCCGCGCCCTGGCCCGAATCGCCACGTGGCGGGGCCGAGGCCGACCCCGCGGGCGCCGGCGCCGCCGGATTCGCTTGGTGCTGCCCTGCTCCAGCCGGGTCCGACCGATTCCGGCCATGCACGGTCCGCCAGCGCTCCCGAAACGAGGTCGCAGCCAGCGGCACCAGATCGCGCCCCTCGGTCCAGCCTCCCCATCCGGCCAGACGGCCGATCATCCCCGTCGGCCCGGTGAAAGGCCGCTGCATGCCGGCGAAAATGCGAAGCATCGCCGCATACCGTCCGGGCCGGTCAATCAGCCGCTGCCAGAGTTTGAAGCCGACGGCCTCAAGCCGGTTGTGCGGCCGCACCTGCCAGTCGGGGTCGCCGTAGGCCAGCTTGTGGCGCAGGGCCGACAGCATCCGCGGCAGATCGTTCTCCACCGGGCAGACATCCCGGCAGGCCCCGCACAGGGTTTCACCCTTGCACAGGTCCGCGTGACGGTTGATCCCCTGGAGCAGCGGCGTGACCACCGCCCCGATGGGCCCGCTGTAGGGCGACCCGTAGGCGTGGCCCCCGATGCGGCCGTAAACCGGGCAAATATTGAGGCAAGCGCCGCAACGGATGCAGGCCAACACCTCGCGGAATTCGGGGTCCGCCAAAATTCGGGAACGGCCGTTGTCGACGATTACCAGATGAAACTCCTCAGGCCCGTCGGGATCACCGGCCCGGCGCGGCCCACCGACAAAACTGACGTAGGTGGAGAGTTTCTGCAGAGCCGCGCCCTGGGTCAGCAGTTGGAGCAATTCACGCTGGTCCTCCAGAGTGGCGGCGACCCGTTCCATCCCCATGAGGGCGACGTGCAGCTTGGGCATGGTGGTGGCCATGCGGATATTGCCCTCGTTGGAAACCAGGCTGATCTGGCCGGTCTCGGCGCAGGCGAGGTTGCAGCCGGTCAG